>JBEKCX010000758.1:0-40455 GCA_050014655.1 Occallatibacter sp.
GGGTGTAACCCTACCGGCGTTGATGTTTCCTGTTCCCGCCGCGTTTTCGCTGATGAAACAAGAGGTGATTGGGAATCTTCCACCGGGGGTCATCCATACGAGGACTGGCTCGTTTACGACAGGAATGTTCACCGTTCCCACAGATGGGCAAAGTGCTGGTTCTGAATGCATGCCACCGTTTGGTCCGCGCCTGCGGCGCGGATTATCGGGATGATGCCTCGTGGTCCACGAAGAAATAGCCGACGGCGGTGCAGATGGGATTGGGCATCGGTACCGAGATGAAATCTTCCCGGTGAACCGCCTTGGCGGAACCCGATGCTATGCTGTCGATGGCATCAGGAGTCGCAATCCGCTGGAGCGGCTCCGGGAGAAATTCGCTTTCGGCGGGCGCTGTTCAGCCCATGGTTCATGGCAGGGTTACACCCCATAGCGGGGCTGCCCCTGCCGGCACTAGTTTAAGCATTGGCACCGGTGCAGCTACGGTGGGACCGGTTTTTACCGAACGCTGATTGCAGGAAGCCAGCAGCGAACAAAAAGACGAAACGCAAAGAACAAAAGAACCATTATGTTAAGCAAAGCCGGAACACTTACGGGTTTCAAATTGGACAGTCTTGATGGCGCAATAGGCAAGGTCAAAGAATTCTACTTCGATGACCGGCAGTGGACCATTCGTTATCTGGTCGCAGACACCGGAAACTGGCTCTCGGACCGGCAGGTGCTGATTTCCCCGTATGCGCTGGTCGCAGTAAATAGCCAAGAGCAAAACATCTCCATCAATTTGACCAAAAAGCAGATCGAGGACAGCCCACCCTTGAACAGTGACAAGCCCGTCTCCCACCAATTCGAGCAGGCCTATTATGGGCATTATGGATGGCCCATGTATTGGGATGGTCCATATAGGTGGGGATCTCATTCCTGCATTGTGCGTGACCGTGAAAAATGGAAGGAATCCACCCAAGGTGCGAAAGCGTGGGATCGCCATTTGCGCAGCACTTACAGTGTGAGTGGCCACCATATACAAGCCTTGGACGGCGAGATTGGCCACGTCGAGGATTTTATCATTGATGACGAGACGTGGGCGATTCGTTATTTGGTGATCGATACACGGAATTGGTGGGCTGGAAAAAAGGTTCTGGTTTCACCGCAATGGATCGAGAACGTTAGTTGGGGCGAGAGGAAAGTCTTCGTCAATCTGTCCCGCCAGACCATCAAGGAATCACCAGCCTACACGGAGGAGTCTCTGCTGACTCGGGATTACGAGACCGCACTACATCGGCATTATAATCGCAAAGGATACTGGATCGATGAAGTGGCTGCCCTGGAGTATTCCTATTGACACTGTCGCTTCGTCTCACGATTTGGAATGGTGAGCGGTGAGGCGGATGCATCGCAACGAATGGGGGGCCTCAAAATGAACCAAACTAAATGCAGGCAGGCGCGTCTTTTGAAAACGCCGGACAGAAATCCTCTCAAAAACGAAAACCATGACCAACCCACCGAAAGCCGCCAAGCCTGAAGTTTCCATGAGCGTGCTGGATGCCATCCATCATCGCCGCTCCGTGCGCAATTACACCCCCTGGACAATCGATAAGGCCACCATCCGCACACTGCTCGATGCCGCAGTTCACGCCCCCACCGCCATGCATGAGGAGGCATGGTCATTTGCCGTCATTCAGGATAAAGACCTGCTGAATCGCTTGTCCGACAGCGCCAAAGAACGGGTGCGCAGCGAAGCGCAGGGTTCCGATTCCCAGTACGCACAGCATTCTCTGGAACTGGTGAACAAGCCGGATTTCCATGTTTTCTACAATGCCGGCACGCTGATCGTCATCTACGGCAAATTCCAAGGGCCGTTTGTCGTAGCGGATTGCTGGCTGGCTGCGGAGAATCTGATTCTTGCCGCTTGCGCAAAAGGGCTTGGCACCTGTGTCATCGGCTTTGCGGTTTCGGCGCTGAACACGCCGGAGTGGAAGGCTGAATTAAAAATCCCCGTTGAAATGACGGCCATCGCGCCGATCATTGTGGGTGCTCCCGCCGGCGAAACACCGCCCGTGCCTCGCAAGCCGCCGGAAATTGTTGCCTGGAAATGACGCCGGCGGAAATGCCGCGGTGGCGAAGAAGCCCGTGCTCTTTTCTCAGGTTTCTCACAGGATTGGCGGCACCCTATAGCGAGATCGCGCATATTGGAAAATGAAGACGACACCTCTAATTCATACGAACCAAATGGAAATGCATCGGAGTGGGCGCGTGGGCTGGTTGCGCGCGGCGGTGCTCGGGTCGGACGACGCCATCGTATCGACCGCAAGCCTCATGATTGGTGTCGCGGCAGCCTCCGCTTCAAAGCGGGCCATCCTGGTCGCCGGTGTGGCGGGCCTTGTGGCGGGGGCGATGTCGATGGCCGTGGGCGAATATGTTTCGGTCAGCTCGCAACGCGACGCGGAGCAAGCCGACATCGGGCGTGAAAAACGAGAGCTCGCGACCGACCCGCAAGCCGAATTGCAGGAACTTGCCCTGATCTACGAGAAACGAGGCCTGGAGAAGGAACTCGCGATGAAAGTTGCGGAGCAACTCAGCGTGCGTGACCGGCTCGGCGCCCACTTGCGCGACGAACTTGGGATAAACCAGGCATCGCTCTCTCGTCCGATGCAAGCGGCGTGGATCTCCGCCGCAAGCTTCGCGTTCTTTGCCACGATTCCAATTGCAGCTCTTCTGGTCGCGCCCGCGTCACTGCGCATTCCCTTGATCGCCGTCCTGTGCCTGGTGAGTCTCGCGGCTCTCGGAGCGTTTGGCGGTTATCTCGGCGGAGCACCCGTGGGCCGCGCCTCGTTGCGCGTTACCCTCGGCGGTGCCCTGGCCATGGCCGTGACCGCCCTCATCGGTCGAATTCTCGGTGTTTCCATCGGGTGAGAAGTGACGAACACTCCGGCAGCACTACTCCATATCCGTCGGAGGGGCGAAGCAGACCGCGCTGAGTTGAATCTTTTCTCGAAGGATTGTCGAGTTTCCATTCCCCGATGGGGTGAACACCCTATAGCAACGGGAAAGTATGCGGGGTTACTTTATGGCCTATGGAAAATAAACAGAGAAAAGAGATGACGCTCGGAGCTTTGATCACGGCGGCAAACCAAGTGTGGGGTTCGGGCCACGCCCGACAAATGGTGCGCTTGGCGATAAACTCTCGCTGGGTGGTGGTGCGGGGTTCATCGCATTTTTTGATTTCTGCCCCCAAGGGAAGGACCGGCTAAACGCGCCGACGGTCCGTTCCAGGGAGTGTTGAAGGCGGCACCCGAGAAATGACGCCGGCTGCCTCAGCGTCTGATCCGTTATGGACAATGGAGGCGCGCGAAAATCCACAGGCCTGGATGAATTGGACGGACTTGAAACAGAGAAATTGTAGCTGGCTTGCCCCATGAAATCTTATGACTGCTCATCCACTCTTTCAGCCGTTCCGGTTGAAGTCTATTGATCTTAAGAACCGGATTGTCATGGCCCCCATGACCCGCTCGTTTTCTCCCGGCGGCGTGCCAAAGTCGAATGTGGCGGAATATTATGCCCGCCGCGCGCAAGGGGAAGTGGGACTGATCCTGTCAGAGGGCACCGTGGTAAATCGGCCAGCCTCATCCAACGACCCGGATGTTCCCCATTTCTATGGCAAGAAGCCTCTCCATGGTTGGAAGGCGGTGATCGGCAAGGTGCAGGCGTCTGGTGGAGTTATGGCCCCGCAACTCTGGCATGTGGGCGTGGTGTCTCCCAAGGATTCCGGCTGGCTGCCATCCACTCCGTTTGAAGGCCCTTCGGGTTTTGTCGCCCCTGGCAAAATCGGCGGCGTCGCGATGACCGAACACGATATCGCCGAAACGATCAAGGCGTTTGCCCAAGGGGCGGCGGATGCCAAAGCCCTGGGGTTTAACGCGGTGGAAATTCATGGAGCGCATGGCTATTTGATTGACCAGTTCTTTTGGCACCCCACCAACCAGCGCACGGATGGTTACGGCGGCCAAAGTCTGGCGGAGCGCTCCCGGTTCGCAGTGGAACTGGTTCGTGCCGTCCGCAAATCCGCGGGGCCGGACTTTGCGATCAGCCTTCGTATCTCGCAGTGGAAACTCCAGGATTACGCCGCCAAACTCGCGGCCACACCCCAAGAGATGGAGACGTGGCTGGTTCCGTTGGCGGAAGCGGGCGTTGACATCTTCCATTGTTCGCAGCGCCGGTTCTGGGAGCCCGAGTTCATTGGCTCAGATTTGAATTTTGCCGGATGGGCTAAAAAGCTGACCGGCAAAACGACCATCACCGTGGGATCCGTTGGGCTTTCCGGAGACTTTTTGGCAGCCTTCCAGGGAGAGACCTCGACGCCCAGCTCTTTGGATGAACTTCTCCGGCGTTTCGACCGGGGAGATTTTGACTTGGTGGCAGTCGGTCGCGCTCTGCTCGCCGACGCGGAATGGGGCCGAAAGATTCGCGAAGGACGTTCCTCCGAATTGATCGGGTTTAGCAAAGAGGCTCTGGCAACTCTTTTATAACTCTCATGCGATCATCCTGTTGAAAGGTGGATATGAGCGAAATCGTCCTGGAAATCAAAAGTCTGACTCGCCGCTTCGGCGCATTTACAGCGGTGGATGCGCTGACCTTATCGGTGAACGCTGGCGAGGTCTTTGGGTTGCTCGGCTCCAACGGGGCGGGCAAAACCACCACGATCAAGATGCTCACCACGCTGTTGCCGCCCTCCTCGGGTGAAGCACGCGTAGCCGGTTTCTCGATCACCACCCAGGCAGTCTGCGTTCGCCGCGCCATCGGTTATGTGCCGCAGGCCGTCTCCGTGGACGGTTCGCTCACCGGTTACGAGAACCTGCTCATTTTCGCCAAACTCTATGACCTGCCCCACCGCGAGCAACAGGCGCGCATCCGCGAAGCATTGGAGTTCATGGGGCTGACCGCCGACGGCGGACGCCTTGTGGGCCAATACTCCGGCGGCATGGTCCGCCGCCTGGAAATCGCGCAGGCCACGCTGCATCGCCCGCGGGTGCTCTTCCTGGATGAGCCAACCGTCGGGTTGGACCCGATTGCGCGTGACGCGGTTTGGAAGCTTCTCGTTGATCTGAGAGCTAGCTACGGCACAACTCTGTTCTTTACCACCCATTACCTGGAGGAGGCAGAGAGCCATTGTGATCGCATGGCGATCATGCACCTGGGCAAGGTGGCTGCGCTGGGCACCTGCAAGGAACTCGAAGCGACGCTTGGCGGAGGCGTTCACACACTGAGTGATGTTTTCGTCCACTATGCCGGCAGCGCCCTTGATGCGGGCGGCACTTTTCGCGACGTATCCGCCGAACGTGCCACGGCCCAGCGCCTCGGCTAACCCCAACTTTATGACCGCCACTTTCATCCACCCTGTAACCGCCTTTATCGAGAAGACGTTCGTCATCACTGAGTTTGAGTTGCGCAAACTGCGCCATGATTTCACGGAACTCATCACCCGCGCCCTCCAACCGGCGCTTTGGCTGCTCATCTTCGGCCAGGTGTTCTCGCGCAGCGGGGCGATGCCTACGGGCAACATTCCCTATCTGGACTTCATCGCTCCCGGCATCCTGGCGCAAAGCGTGCTTTTCGTGGCCATTTTTTATGGCATCAACGTTATTTGGGAGCGCGATCTTGGCATTGTGCAGAAATTCCTGGCCAGCCCGACCCCGCGCGCGGCGCTGGTGCTCGGCAAGGGCTTCTCCGCGGGCATCCGCTCTCTCTCGCAGACGGCCATCGTTTACGGTCTCTCGCTGCTCCTCGGGGTGAAGTTAAATTGGAGTCCGCTCGCGCTCCTCAATGTGCTGGTCATCGTGGTTCTGGCGGCGACGCTGTTCTCGACGTTTTCGCTCATCATCGCGTGCATTGTGAAGACGCGCGAACGCTTCATGGGTGTGGGCCAGGTGCTCACCATGCCGCTGTTCTTTGCCAGCAACGCGATTTATCCCACCAACATCATGCCCGGATGGCTGAAGGTCATTTCTCATCTCAATCCGTTGACCTACGTCGTGGATGCCCTGCGCACCTTCATGCTGGCCGGCAGCACGAGCAACTTCGGTACGGGCCTCGACTATGCGGTCGTCCTGCTAACCACGACTATCCTGGTCTTTATCGGCGCCCGATTATATCCCCGCCTTGCCGTCTGAATGGAGAAAAGTGCGTTTCAAGAGCGACACAATTATGGGTAGTGCTTTGAACGGGCAATTGTCTGTCGCGAGAAAGCCGTGACCATGCTCCACTGGCTTCATTCTTTACTGCCCCACATGCCCCATTACGGATATGTGCTCGTCTTCATCGTCGCGTTTTTAAACAACCTCGGTGTGCCCCTGCCGGGAGAAACGATTTTGTTGGGGGCCGGCTTTGCGGTAGGGAAAACCGCGGATTCGCTGTGGCAACCCATGGTGGCCGGAACGGCGGCCTGTTTTCTGGGAGGGATTTGTGCTTTCTTGGCGGGTCGGCGGTTGGGGCATAGTGGCTTGGGAAAAATTCACTGGCTCCATCTCACGCCCGACCGGATGAAGTGGCCCGAACGATTATTCAAACGCCACGGCGACAAAACGGTTTTTATTGCGCGATTCATCTTTTTGTTTCCGCCGGTCGTGGTCAATCTGCTGGCCGGCATGTCAAAAATGCCCTGGCGCGTCTTTCTGTTTTACAACCTCACAGGGTCGGCGGCCTACGCCACCACCTACACGCTGATCGGATATTTCTTTGGGAAGAAGTGGAAACTGCTCGAAGCCTGGTTGGGTCCCATGGCGCTTTATCTGATTCTCGCGGGGATAGCCCTCGTGGTGCTTGGGGTGGTTTTCAGACATTCCGTTTCCGAGTTTTTGAAGCGACTTGTTTCCAAGAAAACCAAGCGAACATAACGGGCGAGCATGCCAACGTGACGTGGGAAGTGCTGGATCAGGCGACACTCCGAAACCGGACACCGCTCACAAAAAATGACATGGGGTGAACACCCCATAGCCTCCGCGCGCTGACCTGGATTATTTTCGCTTTATGAACGCCCCAGCATTTGGTGGCACCGATGCGAAAGAAGCGTTCTGAGAAGATGGTGTTTCGCGCAGCGGCCTTCGTGGGGCGGTGCGGTTGCGCGTCAG
This sequence comes from Occallatibacter sp., assembly GCA_050014655.1. Taxonomy (GTDB): domain Bacteria; phylum Acidobacteriota; class Terriglobia; order Terriglobales; family Acidobacteriaceae; genus Telmatobacter. The sequence goes on from JBEKCX010000758.1 coordinate 7,119, forward strand.
GAGATGAGTCGCTTTTGCACCGCGTCCCGCCCACCGGCGGACCATACGAAGCGAATGACGCCGCCTTACCCGGGCTGCTCGTTTTCTCTGGAATCGGCCAACGGGGTCTGGCAGCGCATGATCTTCCTGGCGGCAATGATACGAAAAATATGCAACCACAGCAACGGTCTGAAATCGGCATGGTCGGTTTAGGCGTGATGGGACGCAATTTGGTGCTGAACATGGCGGACCACGGTTTTTCGGTGGCGGGCTACGACAAGGACCAGGCTAAAGTCGAGGCCCTGCGCCAGGAAGCCCAGCAGCGCGATGCGCGCGGGGCGGCAGACATCAGAGAGTTCCTCGCTTTGCTCCGCCGCCCACGCGCGGTGATGATGCTGGTGCCCGCAGGCGCTCCGGTGGATTCGGTCATCAAGGATTTGTTGCCGCATCTGGACAAGGGCGATCTCATCATTGATGCGGGCAACTCTTACTTCAAAGACACCGACTTGCGCGCCCGCACCCTTGCGGAGAAAGGCATTCAATTCCTCGGAGTGGGCGTCTCAGGCGGTGAAGAAGGCGCGCGGCACGGACCGAGTATCATGCCCGGCGGTCCGAAAGAGGCTTACGAGCGGGTTCGCCCTGTGCTTGAAGCTGCGGCGGCGAAGGTCAACGGCGATCCATGCGTGATCTGGTTGGGACCCGGCTCGGCTGGTCACTTCGTGAAGATGGTCCACAACGGCATTGAGTACGGCATCATGCAGTTGCTTGCCGAGACCTACGATCTGATGAAGCGCGGCCTCGGCATGAACGACGACGAGGTGCATGAAGTCTATTCTTCCTGGAGCACGGGCGAACTCAATGGCTATCTGGTGGAGATCACCAGCCATATATTCTCCAAACAGGACGAGATGACTGGCAAGAGACTCATCGACGAAATCCTCAACGTGGCCAAGCAGACCGGCACCGGCATGTGGACCTCGCAAAGCGCGATGGAACTGCAAGTGCCGATTCCAACGATTGACCTGGCGGTGGCGATGAGGGACATGTCTGTGCTGGCGAAGGAGCGGGAGCAGGCCGGCGCGATTTATCAGCGATCCCAGCGACCCTTCACCGGTGACCGCGACATGTTCCTTACGCATTTGGGCCGCGCGCTCTTTGCCGGGATGATCACCACCTACGCGCAAGGAATGGCTCTTTTGGCGGTGGCTTCAGACAAATACAAGTATGACCTTGACCTTGAAGCCGTTGCGCGCATCTGGCGGGGCGGTTGCATTATTCGCGCTGCCTTGCTTGAAGAAATATGTGCGGCATTTCACGCATGGCCTGATCTGCCAAATTTGCTGCTGGACCCCAACTTGTCGCGCATGCTCATGGAGCATGCGGAAGATTTGCGCCAGCTGGTCATCTGGGCGGCCGAGTTAGGGGTGCCAGCGCCGGCGTTAATGGTTTCGTTGGGTTATCTGGACGCCTATCGCAGCGCCTGGCAGCCGGCTAATCTCATCCAGGCCCAGCGCGACTATTTTGGCTCCCACACCTACGAGCGGATTGATGCCAAAGGCACATTTCATACGGAATGGGAGAAGTCTTGAGAACTGTGAAAACGACTGACCAACTCGAACCGACTGTCCTCGTCATCTTTGGCGGAGCCGGCGACTTGACCTGGCGGAAACTCGTGCCTGCCTTGTTCGACCTCTCCCAGGACCGCATCATGCCCGCTGATTTTTCGGCTATCGCGGTGGATCGCGTTCCCATGAGCGACGAAAAGCTGCGCCAGCGGTTGCACAACGGCGTCAACCAATTCTCGCGGTTTGGCAAAGCGAAGGACGCCGCCTGGAATGAATTCGCCAAGCACATCAGCTACCAACAAGGTGATTTCAAAAAGCCCCAGACTTATGCGGCTTTGGGCGCCCAATGCGCGAAGCTGGAAAAGGAATGGGGCGCCAAAACCCACCGCATCTTTTACATGGCCACGCCACCGAGCATGTTCGGCGAAATCCCAAAATATCTCGGCAAGGCCGGACTGGCGCGCGACCGGGAATTTGCGCGGATCGTGGTGGAGAAACCGATCGGCTATGACCTGGAATCAGCCCTGGCCCTGAATGCCATCCTCGCCGCCAATTTCGACGAATCCCAGATTTTCCGGATTGATCATTATTTGGGCAAGGAAACGGTGCAGAACATGCTGGCATTCCGTTTTGCCAATCCGCTTTTCGAGCCAATCTGGAACCGGCGCTACATTGATTATGTGACCATCACCGTGGCCGAAGCGGTGGGCGTCGAACACCGCGGCGGCTATTACGACCACGCGGGAGCGCTGCGCGACATGGTGCAGAACCATCTGATGCAGTTGCTCTGTCTGGTGGCGATGGAGCCGATGGTTTCCTTCCAAGCAGACGAAATCCGCAACAAGAAGGTGGACGTGCTCCACGCAGCCCGTCCGATTCACCGCGACGCGGTCTCGCAAAGCGCCGTGCGCGGACAGTATGGCCCTGGCAATATCGATGGCGAGAAAGTGCCCCGCTATCGGGAGGAAGAGGGCGTAGCGCCTGATTCCCAGACGGAGACGTTTGCAGCATTGAAGTTGTTTGTGGACAATTGGCGCTGGCAGGACGTGCCGTTTTACCTGCGCACCGGCAAGCGCCTGCCCCGGCAGGCCTCCGAAATATCCATCCAATTTCGCGCGGTCCCGCATCGGTCGTTTCCGCCCGAGGCCTCGTTTGGCTGGCAGCCGTCCCGGCTCGTCATGGCGATCCAGCCGGTCGAGGGTATCGTGCTGGGCTTTCAGGCAAAATATCCAGGGGCAAAGATGCAATTGCGGCCGGTGGACATGCGGTTTAGTTATCGCCAGAGCTTCGACGCTCCTTCGCCTGATGCGTATGAAACGCTGCTGTGGGACGTAATGAAGAACGACGCCACGCTCTTCATGCGGGCCGACCAAGTGGAGGCCGCGTGGGAGTGGTTGATGCCGGTGCTCGAAGTCTGGGCCGAGGCGCCGCCCAGTGATTTCCCCAATTACGCTGCCGGCACCTGGGGGCCTGAGGAGACCCAAGGCCTGCTGGCTTGCGGGCACAATTGGCCCCTGCCGGCTGCATTGGTGGAACCGTGTAAGAGAAAGGGCAAGAATTCGTGACTCGATGTAATATGGAACATCTGATCGCATGAGAATCCTGGTCATTGATGTCGGCGGCACGCATGTAAAGGTGCGCGCCACTGGTCACAAAGAGCGCCTGGAAATTCCATCCGGCCCAAAAATGACCGCCAACAAAATGGTGGCGGCGGTTCGGAAGACCGTCGCCGGCTGGAAATTCGATGCCATCACGATCGGCTACCCGGGACCCGTGCTACATGGACGCATTGCCGGTGAACCGCACAATCTCGGTCATGGCTGGATGGGTTTTAATTTCAAAAAGGCATTGGGTTGTCCGGTGAAGATTATCAATGATGCGGCCATGCAAGCCTTGGGAAGTTATCAGGGAAAACGGATGCTTTTCCTGGGTTTGGGCACCGGCTTGGGTTCGGCGCTGATTGTTGACGGCGTGCTTGAGCCGATGGAACTGGCGCATCTGCCTTACAAAAAGGGCCGCGCTTACGAGGATTATGTGGGACTGGCCGGACTGAAGCGGCTTGGGAAAAAGAAATGGCGACGCCATGTCAACTACGTTGCCAAGCAACTCAAGGCCGCGTTGGAGGCGGATTATGTCGTTTTGGGCGGCGGCAATGCGAGACTGCTCAAGAAACTCCCACCCGGCAGCCAGATCGGAGACAACGCCAACGCGTTTCGTGGCGGCCTTCGCCTTTGGTCAAAATCTCACAATCGGATTTTCGTATAATGAATGCGGCTGAAAACTCCGTTGCCTTTGGCGCGCCCGGAATTGAACCGCGTTGGACCTCCAGCGCCAAGGAAGGTCTCGGCACCGCTTATCATACGAGTTGCCGGGTCTGGTTCACACTCAGCCACGGTATCGTCAACGAAATCTACTACCCTTCGGTTGACCAGCCGAACACGCGCGATTTTCAATTTCTTATCAGCGACGGCGAGACGTTTTGCCACGAGGAGAAGCGCGACCTGGAGCACCGGATCGAATACCCGGAACGAGATTGTGTTTTCTACCGCCTGACGAATTCAGAACCCGGCGGCCGCTACCGGCTGATCAAGCACATCCTCGCAGATCCGCATCGCTCGGTGGTGCTCCTGCACACCAAGCTCGAAGTGTTCGACGAGTCGTTGCGCGGCAAGTTGCGGCTCTACGCGTTGTTGGCTCCGCACCTTGGGCGTCATGGGGCAGGCAACTCCGGCTGGTGTTCTGACATCGGCGGCAACAGCCTGTTGCATGCCGGGCGCCAGGATGTGCATTTGGTCATGGGATGCAGCCGGGGGTTTTCGCGGCGCTCCATCGGGTATGTCGGTGCCAGCGACGGCTGGCAGGATTTGATGGATAATTTCAAGATGGACTGGGAATTCCGCGAAGCAGGCGAAGGCAACATAGCACTGACGGGCGAAATTGATCTTCAGGGTGGGGATGAGTTTGCGATCGCCATTGCGCTTGGGACAAGCTGCCAGAGCACCGTGGCGAAATTGCTACAGTCGCTGGCGGTGCCGTTCGAGGCCCATCGCGAAGCCTATATCCGTCAGTGGCAGCGCACGGTCGTTAATCCGAAATACGATTTCAGCCAACACACGTCCGATGGCGGGCACACCTACCGGTTGAGCCGCTGCATCCTGCTCGCCCACGAGGACAAAACATTTCAGGGCGCGTTGGTGGCGTCCATGAGCATCCCGTGGGGCGAGACCAAGGGCGACAGCGATTTGGGCGGCTATCACCTGGTCTGGACGCGCGATCTGGCGCAGAGCGCGACCGCCCTGCTGGCCACCGGCCAAACCGGCACTCCCCTGAGGGCTTTGATCTGGCTCGCCGCCATTCAGCGGACGGATGGCAGATTCCCGCAAAATAGCTGGATCAATGGAAAAGCGTATTGGTGCGGCGTGCAACTCGATGAAATTGCCGCTCCCATTCTGCTGGCCTGGCGTTTGCAGCGCGAAGGCGTTGCCCTGGGCCGGTTCAACCCTTGCGTCATGATTTTGCGGGCCGCAGCCTATCTTATCCGCCAGGGGCCCGTTACCGCGCAGGAAAGGTGGGAGGAGAACGCCGGCTATTCTCCCTCGACGCTCGCCACGGTGATCGCCGGCCTGGTTTGTGCGGCGGAGTTTGCCAAGCAGCATAACGACACGGCCACTGCGGAGTTTATTTTGCAGTATGCGGACTGGTTGGCGGCACACGTTGAAGAATGGACCGTCACCACAGGCGGTGAGCTGGTCGAAGGTCTCCGGCGTCACTATATTCGGATCAATCCCACAAACGCTGATGCACCCGATCCGCACGCCGATCCCAACACCGCGATGCTCGCCATCGCCAACGGCGGCGGACTCCGTCCGGCGAAGAACGTGGTCGGCGGCGATTTTCTTCACTTGGTGAGATTGGGCATCCGTGCGGCCGATGATGTCCTTGTGCGGGACTCCATCGCCGTCATGGATCACATTCTCAAGCACGATCTGCCGCAAGGTCCGGGCTGGCGCCGTTACAATCACGATGGCTATGGACAGAAACAGAACGGCAGCGCTTTCGATGGGACGGGCGTCGGACGTTCCTGGCCAATATTGACCGGGGAGCGCGGCCATTACGAACTGGCGGCCGGGCATGATCCGAAGCCGTTTATTGCCGCGATGGAGAAGTTCGCCAACGAAGGCGGCATGATCAGCGAGCAGTTGTGGGACGCCGAAGACCTGCCGGAGAAGGGGATGAGGCGCGGGTTGCCCACGGGCGCAGCCATGCCGTTGTGCTGGTCACATGCCGAGTACGTCTCCCTGGTGCGCAGTGCTCATGACGGCATCTGTTTTGATCGAGTCGAACCGGCCTACCAACGCTATGTCGTCAAACCGGTGGTAAGTCGGCACGAAATGTGGAGCCGCCGTCATCCGATTCGCCGTGTGCCACCGGGACAAATCTTGCGCCTCATCGTAGAGGCGGAGGCGACCGTCGTTTGGTCCGCCAATGCCTGGGCCAGCACCAACAAAGCGGACACCACCCTGATGAGCACGCTGGGTTTGTGGTTCGCCGATCTTCCCACGGAGAATTGCTCGGACGGTTCAGTGATCGAGTTCACCTTCTTCTGGAAAGCGGACCAGCGCTGGGAAGGCAGGAATTATTCAGTCACCGTCGCAGGGCTAGACAAGAAGTCCCCAGTGATGCGGAAGAGTCACAAAAGTAACCCGTCGGCCAGGAGAGTGCAGCGGCCCGCGGATTGAAGAGGATCGGATGAGTGACTTTTTCTTCGCTCGTTCCCAGATGGCCATGTCGCTGGCCTTCCACATTATCTTCGCAGCCCTGGGTATCGGGATGCCGTTGCTCATGGCCATTGCGGAGGGCATGTATCTGCGCACCAGCAAACCGGTTTATCTCGATCTCAGCAAACGATGGTCGCGCGGCACCGCTATTCTCTTCGCGGTGGGCGCCGTCTCCGGCACCGTGCTGTCTTTCGAGCTCGGCTTATTATGGCCGGGCTTCATGGAAAAGGCCGGGGCGATTATCGGCATGCCATTTTCCCTGGAAGGGTTCGCCTTTTTCACCGAAGCAATCTTTATCGGCGTGTATCTCTATGGCTGGAATCGGCTCTCGCCTCTCATGCACTGGCTGTCAGGGTTGATCGTCGCTGTCAGCGGGATTTTCTCCGGCATTTTCGTCGTGACAGCCAATGCGTGGATGAACGCTCCTGCGGGTTTCAAAATGGTGGACGACCGGATCACCGATATTGATCCGATTGCGGCCATGTTGAATCGGGCCAGCTTCCATGAAGTGCTGCACATGACGCTGGCGGCATTTGTGGCGACGGGCTTTGCGGTGGCGGCGGTCCATGCGTTCTCGCTGCGCCGCGACCGGAACAATCTCTTTCATCGCTGCGCGCTGGGCATTGCGCTGGCGGTCGCGTGCGTCAGCATCCCGCCACAAATTCTCAGCGGCGACTACAGCGCCCGTGTGGTGGGCCGGTTGCAACCGGCTAAACTGGCGGCAATGGAAGCTGATTACCGAACGCAAACGGGAGCGCCCTTGCTCATCGGGGGGATTCCCAACGATAAGAAGCGCACCACCGACTATGCGATCAGCATCCCGCGCGGCTTGAGTTTGCTTCTCGCCGACAATCCTGACGCCAGGGTCGTCGGGCTGGAAGAGTTCCCGCAAACCAACTGGCCCAATGTGCGCATTGTTCATTGGTCTTTTGACCTCATGGTTGCCGCAGGAATGGCTATGCTGGCTTTGGCCGCGTGGTCGGGCTGGCTCTGGTGGAAACGCCGGCCCCTGGCTGGTCACCCGCGCCTGTTGTGTGCCTTGGTGGCCGCCGGTCCTCTGGGGTTTGTGGCGATTGAAGCAGGCTGGATCGTGACCGAAGTCGGACGCCAACCTTGGATCATTTATGGCGTGATGCGAACTGAAAACGCGGTCACGCCGATGCCGGGGATTGTGGCGCCCTTTGTCATTTTCACGGCATTATACATTTTTCTCGCCTTCATCGTTTTCTTCCTGTTGCGCCGCCAGTTTATAGAGACAGCGGGGCCCGTTTCCGAAATTTCTGCGACTTCAACCGATGCTTGAACTCACCGTTGCCATTTTCATGTTGCTGTCACTGATCCTGTATGCCCTCATGGGCGGTGCGGATTTTGGCGGCGGCATGTGGGATTTGCTGGCGGCCGGCCCGCGCGCTGTGCGGCAGAGGAAAGCCATTGCCAAAGCGATCGGCCCCATTTGGGAGGCCAACCATGTCTGGCTCATTCTGGTGGTCGTGCTGCTGTTCACCGGGTTCCCGGCTGGTTTCGCCGGGATGATGACCGCTTTGAACATTCCGTTGACCGCCATGCTCATCGGCATCGTGCTGCGTGGCTCGGCCTTTATCTTCCGCAATTACGACTCCCGGTCAGACACGACCCAACGCCATTGGAGCGAGGTGTTTGGCGTCGCCAGCTTTTGCACCCCGTTTTTCCAGGGCATCGTCCTTGGGGCCTTGGCCACGGGTCAGATTCGCGTTGTGAATGGCCAGGTGATGAGTGGTTTCTTCGCGGGCTGGTTGACGCCGTTCGCGATCGTCTGTGGCGTCTTCGCGCTGGGGCTGTTTGCGTTTCTGGCGGCCACCTACCTGACGATTGATACGCAGGATCAGCCCGATCTGCAGAATGATTTTCGGCGGCGGGCGCTTTGGTCTGGCGTGGCCCTGGCGCCAATTGCCGGAGTGGTTTTTCTCACCTCCAAACAAGGCGCCCCGGAAATGTATAACGGATTGACGCACTGGTGGGCGCCGCTGCTTTTGGCCTGGACGAGCTTGATGTCCGTGGTGGCGCTGGTGGCTCTGTGGCGGCGGTGGTTTGCCCTGGCGCGAATTGCCGCCATCAGCCAGGTTACCCTCATCCTTGTCGGGTGGTGCCTGGCGCAATATCCCAACCTCGTCACGCCGGACCTTACCGTGAACAATGCTCACGCCCCTGAAATCACATTGCGTCTGCTGGTCCTGGCTTTGGGGGCCGGCGCCATTGTCCTCCTGCCCTCTTTGGCTTTCCTGTTTTACCTCTTTAAAGGCAAGGAAACGCGCTGATTTCACGGTAGGGTTTCACCCCATAGGAAAGTCTCAGCCCGTCGCATATCCTTGTCCCGGTGTCGGGCTGCTCGGCTAATCAATGATTCTTCAGGCAATGCCCCAGCCAGACGGCGCCACTGAGCAAATCCATGCGATTATGAAAACTTTGTTTACGGCGGAAGCGATTTCCAAGGGCGGACGTTCAGGGACCATTCAGACGCCGGACGGGCTGCTGAATGTCACGTTGGGAAACCCGCTGGAGAAAGGCGCGGAGAAACGCGGTCCGAGTCCCGAGCTGCTTTTTGCGGGCGCGTATTCGGCCTGTTACCACGGCGCCTTGGGAAATGCGGCCAAAAAGCTCGGCACCACAGTTAAGGATTCCACAGTGCGGGCACTGGTGAGCCTGATCGAGGATGACCAGGGCGGCTACCGACTGGCGGTGGAGTTGCATGCGCAACTTCCTGGGATCGATCGTGCCCAGGCTCAACGCATCATGGACGAAGCCCACAAAACCTGCCCCTATTCCAAGGCCCTGCGGGGCGACACTTCCGTCAAACTGATGGTGGACTAAACGCGCGAACACTTTTGCCGTCACGGTGGCGGCGGATCCAAACGAAAAAAAATAAAACACACACTATTATGACGACACTCGAAGTCAAAGGCGACTGGAACATCACCAAAGGCAAGTTGAAGCAGAAGTGGGCCAAGCTCACGGATAGCGATCTCCAATACGTGGAAGGCAAACAGGAAGAACTGGTTGGCCGGATCCAGAAACTCACTGGCGAAACCCGCGAAGCGGTCGAAAAGGTCATCAAGGACTCCTCGCACACCTGCGGCTGCGGCTGCAAATAGGCGGACATTCCGAGGCGGCAGAGTCGCCCATACACGAAGAACATGAAAGACAACGTCTACAAACTCATCGAACTCACCGGCACCTCGACCGCTTCGGTTGAGGACGCCGTTGACAAGGCCATTAAACGCGCCCACAAAACCATCAAGAACTTGTGCTGGTTCCAGGTGGTCGAAACGCGCGGCGCCATCAGCAAGGGAAAAGTGGATCACTGGCAGGTGACCATCAAAGTCGGCTTCACCGTGGAAGGTTGAGCGCCGTTGGCCCTGGGCATCGCAGCACTGATTTTAACTTTATGAGCAAAGAAAACACGACCGCAGAATCGAATATCACCCGCGAACAGATGATCCAGTTGTTGAACGAGGACTTGGCGGGGGAATATCAGGCCATCATTGCCTACACCGTGTACAGCCAAGTATTGAAAGGCGCCGCGTACACGGACATTGCGGGGGAGTTGGAAGTCCATGCCGGGGAAGAACTGGCTCACGCCATCAAAATTGCCAGGCAAATTGATTATCTGGGCGGCATGCCGGGCGTGACGCCCAAGCCGGTTAAGACCTCAAATGACCCAATCGTCATGCTGCGCGCGGATCTGGAAAACGAACGGGCCACGGTGGGGCGTTATCGCGAGCGCATCCGGCAGGCGGAAGCGATGGGGGAATTTGCGCTAAGCGAGACACTGCGAGCGATCATCGTGCAGGAGCAGGAGCACGAAATCAGTCTGGCTGCGGCGCTGGACATTGAGGTGCCGCCCGCAATAAAGCCGGTAGAGGGAAAAAATGGTCAAAACCGCGTGAAGGACGCCCAGTCCTCGAGGAATGCGGCACTTGTATGAAACCCTTATCCGAAAGCGATCCTATTCACCACACGCAAAAAATCAAGGCTCAGATGAGCCAGCTCATTGAGCATTTGCGCGGAGACGTTGGAAAAGTCACGGAGCCGAAGGCCCAGGCCCTGTTCGAGACCTCGGCGGAAGTGCTCACCGGTCTGGTCAAAGCCTTTGACGATTACGAGAGAAAAAGGGAGGCGGCATGGCGAACCGAGCCCACGACCTCCCGCCCGAAAGAGAGAACCACACCATAAACACGGAAACCAAACTCACGTCCAGCCAATCGCCTCCTGCCGTCGTCCTCATCCGCCTGATGGTCGGCACGGTATTCTTCCTGGAGGGCATCCAAAAGTTTCTTTATCCCGAGGCGCTGGGTGCTGGTCGGTTCGCCGAGATTGGGATTCCTGCGCCGGGGGTAATGGGGCCATTCGTCGGCGTGGTGGAAACCGTTTGCGGCATGCTCCTGCTTGTCGGCTTGTTCAGCCGCTTGGCGGCGATTGCGCTGCTCGTCAACATCTCCGTGGCGATCCTCTCGACGAAAATCCCGATCCTGCTCGGACACGGATTCTGGACCTTCACGCTGGCCAAGCTTCCACGCTACGGGTTCCTGAGCATGATGCACGAAGCGCGCACCGATTTCTCGATGCTGCTGGGGTTGGCCTTTCTGCTCATCGCGGGTGCGGGCGTCTGGTCGCTAGATGCTGTGTTCGCGCGCGGGAGGATGAACCGTGAGGCAGCCAAAACGAACACATCACTGAATTTCCCGACTACTACACCCGGCTGGCAAAAATGAAAGCAAAACCCATGACGTCCCGTCCAAAAAAAAGAACCACCCATGCCTCAAGGCGATAAATCCAGTTATACCGACAAACAGAAGCGTCAGGCGGTCCACATCGAAACCGGCTATGAGAAAAAAGGTTTGAGCGTGAAAACCTCGGAAGCGCGGGCTTGGGCCACCGTCAACAAACTGGATGGCGGCGGCAAAAAGAGCGGCTCCGGCCGGAAGAGAACTCATTAAAATTATGCCAGCATTAACCACCAAACAAATCAGCCTTCATTTAAAAGACATCCCGAATTGGTCGAAACGCGCTCAAACCATTGTTCGGACATTTAAGTTTGAAGGGTTTTTAAAAAGCATTGATTTTGTCAACCGGATCGCCCGGAAAGCACAAAAAATCAATCACCATCCGGATATTGACATTCGTTTTGACAAGGTGACGCTGACGCTGACCACGCATGATGAAGGAGGAATCACCGAAAAAGATAACTTCCTCGCCCGGGAATGCGATGGGGTTTTCTCCGAGTTTTTTGTGTTGTGATCAACGCCGACTCCAATCCAAACCCATGAAATTCTTTCCGATCGTGATCCTGGGCGGAGGGGTGGTTGCCGGATATGCGGCCAAGGAGTTCGTCGCCCAAAGCGGCAAAAAGGGGGACTTGGCCATCGTAACGGCAGAGAATGCGTTGCCTTATGAGCGTCCTCCTCTGTCGAAGGGTTTTCTGGCCGGCAAGGAAGAGGCCAGCGACCTTCAAATTTCTGAGACCGCTTTTTATCGCAAACATGGGGTTGCTGTTTACCGCAATTTCCTGGTGGAGAAAGTGGATTTTCGCCGCCGCCGTCTCCAAAGCGCTTCCGGCAAAGTCATTGCCTTCGATCAATTGCTCATTGCCACGGGTTCGACAGTTCGTCGGTTGAAGGTGCCAGGAGGCGACCGGCCCGAAGTCTTTTATCTTCGGCAGATGGAAGATTCCCAGGCGATCCGCACGCAGATCAAACGAGGACAACGGGCCGTGGTGATCGGATCAGGCTTTATTGGAATGGAGGTTGCCTCAGTTCTGGCAAGCCAGGGCGTGCATACCACCATGGTGTTTCCCGACGATCGGGTCTGGAAGCGACTGTTCACGCCGTCCATCTCAACTTTTTTTGAGCGTCAGTTTGCCGGGCATGGCGTCACCTTCATCAAAACCGACAAGGTGGTTGCCTTGACGCATAAAGACCATGAGTGTCAGGTCGTGTTGGCATCGGGAAATCATGTGCCCACGGATTTCGTCGTGGCGGGAATTGGAGTAACCCCGACTGTCGAACTGTTTCACCGGACAGCACTGGACACGAGCGACGGCATCAAGGTCAATGGATTCCTTGAGACCACGGTGCCGGGCGTTTGGGCCGCTGGTGATATCGCCAATTACCCGGATCAGATCTTTCATCGTCCCATGCGGGTGGAACATTGGGACAATGCAGTCGAGCAGGGACGGGTGGCGATGCGCAACATGATGGGAAAACTTCAGCCGTTTATCCACGTTCCTTATTTTTTCTCGGATGTTTTTGACCTCTCTTATGAGTTTTGGGGCGATGCGGAAGACCATGACCAGGTAGTTTATCGGGGCGATATGAATCAAAAGCAACTCAGCGTCTGGTGGCTTAAGAAACAAACTCTTTGTGCCGCTTTGATCATGAATCGTCCGGAAGAGGAGCAGGCGCTCGCCCCTCGCTGGATTTTGCGACGCACAAAATTGAACGCGAAATCGCTCAAAAACGCGCGCAACCTGAAGGCACTGGATACCTCCTTTGGTCGCCATCAGCAGCACTACATTGTATCATGAATCTACCACCGCCCATTCAGCCGGTTTCCGCGCGGTTCCCCGCGTTGGAAGAACAGGAAATTATTCTCGCGTTTTTCGATCCGGAAGCCACGGAAGTGAATGTGGCCGGTAATTTCAATAACTGGTCCCCTACTGCCACGCCGCTGAAAGACACGGGCGCTGGAAAATGGGTTGTTCGGTTGATGCTCAGGTCCGGCCAGTATGAATATCGTTTCTTGGTGGACGGCCGATGGAGCGAGGATCCACAGGCTGCGCAACGTGCGGCCAATCCTCATGGCGGCTACAATTCGGTTTTCACCGTGCCGTTGGCAGTCAAGACTTCGATTTTGTGAATACCAAGGTCACAGTCCAATTGCTTGTGGCGACGTTATCAGTTGCTTGGGTTCTGACCGGCTGTCAATCGCCGCCGGCTGAGTCTCCGTCCGGAAGCAGTGTCCCGCTATCAACTCGAAACAATTGCTACAGTTTGCTCCATCAACTCTTGGACGAGCAAAAGGACGTCAGCATTCTGCGCTTCATCAAGAAGGAACATTCCGATGTCAAGGACCTGATCAAGAGAATCGCCGCTGCTTCCGGCACTGGATCTCAACTGTTGGAGGAATTTGCCAAACATGATCCTTCGATCAATCTACAGGACTTCCGGCTTCCGCCAGGGGAGGCATCCACCCGCGATGCGATTGCTTCCACCAAGAAGAAGGAACTATTGGGTCAAACCGGTGACGCATTTGAGTTGACGTTGCTTTTGACCCAAACCGAGGCGCTAAGTTACGCCTGCAACCTGGCAAAAGTCGCGGGCGAAAACGAGTCTCAACCGGAGCGCGCGCGCGCACTGGCAGGCGTGAGTGAGGATATGAAGAACCTCTACCACGAAGTGTTCGTGATGTTGCTGTCGAAAACAAGATGATTTGCGATGTGCTTTTCGGCAACGGGATCATCCCAGACAGTGGGCTGAAACTCTTCGGATCGGTAAAACGCCTTCTTACCGCGTCCGCCCGAAAATCGCGCGCCATAACCACTCCGAACGCGTGGCCAGGAACATCAGGGCCGCGCGCGCGGTCGGCTGAAACAACGCTCTTTGCACCCACGCTGCCCAGCGCAGTCGCGGAGTAAACCTCTTGTCGCAACGCGTGGCAATCTCGTGCCGCGTTCCGTCCCAAGTCAGTTGACCGCAGCTGAATTCCGCGAGCGGCTCGATGGCCAGTTCCGCGGATTCAAAGGCCATCGACATGCCGTTGCCCGTCACGGGCGGAATCATGGTCAACGCATCGCCGACGCAACACTCATTCCGTTGGGTCGCGCGCTGCGGACGCAGGCAAAGACCCGCCACCGAGCAGAAGGAGTCTTCATCGAATCGCGCCTCAGCCAAGCGCGAACGCAACACTGATGCCGACGGTCCGCCCAGCCAGTCGCGCCAGCGTTGCGCCAGGTCGGGCACAACCGACTTGCTGCGAAACAAGCCGCAGATGTTCACTTCGCCGCCCGCCAAGCGGCATAAACCCACATAACCCGAGGGCACAAAGTGCATCTCCAGGTCGGCGGCCAGCGCGACGTCGCGGGCGTGGACTTTGAGACCGAACAGCCGCCAGCCATCCGTCACCGGCTCTGCGCGCCGGCCGTTCGCGCGCACAATTCCAGTTCCAAATTCCCCGAGCCATCGCCCGCCCAAACACAACTCGCCGCCGAGGCGCTGAAATTCACGAGCGAGCCATTCATCCAAAACAAAGCGCGAGACACACAAAGCGGCTTCTGGAAGCGGGCGCGCCGCGACCATCGTGTTCCCGGCAAAGAACGCCGCGTTCTCCGCGGAACCAACACCCGCCTTTTTCAACCCCTCCAACAAACCAAGGCGTGCGAGGGAGTTTTGCCCGCCGCCGCTGATGAATTCGCCGCAGACGCGGTGTCGCGGATAGCGTCCCGCTTCCCACACCGTGACGGGCACACCGCGTTGGCGCAGACCGATGCCCAGCGTCAAGCCGGCCAGTCCTCCGCCCACAATGGTAACTGTCTCACTCATTTTTTTTCGCGACGAAGCAGTGGCTGAACCAGCCGGCGGATTGCTCGCTCAACTGCCATTGGTTATCCCCAGGCCAGAGTGCGGAAAGTTCGCGGCCGACAAAACCCGCGCGCACGCTGACGACGGCATCGTGCCTCGTAATCACGTTGCACCTGATGAGATGCAGCAACCGGGAGGCCGTGAGCGCGAACGATGAACGGCGTGGCTCGCATGCGATGAACAGGTTCGTTCTGGCGGCGGCCAGGCGTAACAAAGCCTTCAGTAATTCATCCGAGAAATGGTGCAGAAACAAGTTGGCAATCATCATGTCCACGGCGGGAAAAGGTTGCTCCAGCCAGGCAAACACATCGTTCGCCACACTTTCTAGGGACCAATTGAGCGCGGCGAACGCGCGCCGCGTTTCGGGTGAAACAATATTCTGACGATCAAGCAACGTCACCCGGGCCGCCAGACCAGATGGTGACACCCGACGCGCCAACCGTAGAAGCAAGGTTCCATCCCCCGCGCCCAGTTCGACCAGACGGAGCGGTCGCGAGCGAGACAAAACTTCATCAAGATGATGGTGAAACGCCCGCCACAAAAGATCGTCGTGGCCCATGATGGAATTCAACCGCCGCAAATCCGCCCGCGACTCGACAGCCTGCGGATCGGCGGGCGGCAGGTCATCCAGCAGTTCCGGTTCGACAAGACGACACATGGCTCAATCCACCTTCAACAGAGCCCCGTGACAACTGAACCCCGCGCCGAAAGACGACAGCCACCACCAACCGCCGGGCGCTCTCTCCGCCAGCGCCCTCTCCAGCACGAAAAGCACGAACGGGCTGCTGACATTGCCGTAGTCGGACAACACTGCGGCACTCCGGCGCAAATCGCTTTCACTGAGGCCGAGACGTCTTTGCAAGGCGGCCAGCACCTCGCGTCCGCCGGCGTGCAGAATCCATCCGGTCAAATCCGCGCGCTTTAGCTTGGAGCGGTTGAGCATCTCCGTGAGAAGGTTTTCTGCGTGTCCGGCCGCCAGCACGGGCACCTGGCTGGCCAGGATATTTCTCAAAATGCCGTCGTGTTGCTCGAAGCGCAGAAGGTCACGCTCGGCCGGGCTGAGAATACTTCCGGCACTCTTCCACTCCACTTGGCGCGCATGAACGGCGGCCTTAACCGACAACACGGCCGCGCCCGCTCCATCGCCGAAAAGGCAGGCGCTGATGAGCACGCCGGGGTCGTTGTCCAGATAGAAAGCCGCGCTGCAAATCTCGACACAGACGGACAAAACATGTTGCGCCCGGCCCGCCGCCAGCAGCGCTTCCGCCGTCCGCCAGTTTGGCAAGGCCGCGCCACAACCTTGCCCCACCAAATCGAGCGCCAACACGTCGGAGCGCAACCCCAGCCGTTCGCTGACATAGCTGGTGAGTCCGGGACACAGATAACCGGTGCAGGTGCTGATGATAACCCCGTCCACCTCCGCAGGCGCGAGCCGGGCCTGGGCCAGGGCGCGTTCGGCGGCTTGCGCGGCGTGCGCCGGCGCGTGCTCTGCGAAGCGGGCATGCAGCGCATCGGGCGTCAGGACAAACATCTCGTCCAAATTCGCCACCGCCAGGTGCCGGGTGGCAATGCCGTTTTCGCCGGACAACACTTTCTTGAGCAACGCGCGGGAGCGTGCGTCGAGTTGCGGAAACTGGGGTGATTGTTGCAGCGCCGCCCAACATTCCATCTGCGTGAAACGCCGCGGCGGGACTGCGGTGCCGAGTCCGGTCAAAAACATGGCGAAAGGTAGCGCATAAGCGGGGCATATTCACGCCCAATGAGCGTGTTCGGACGGACAAATCCGGATCCGTTCGCGTTGGGCTCAAGCCAGGCCTTTGATGAAATTGTTCTTAACAGGGCAACCAAATTTTGGAAAAGCCTGCCGTCGCTTTAAAGTGTTCGTCCCGTCTCCCATTCCAGCCATTTTGATCAGGCTGCCAGGCCTCGGGTTTGCCGTTCCACTCAGTCTGGCAGCAGTGCTGAAACTTCGATTTGCAGAACGCTCCCAAGCGGTTAGAGTTTGAATTGGAATAGAAATGGCCGCCATGAACCGGTGGCCGGTCGGGAACCATGAAAGCTGCTGAACTTATCGTCAAATGTCTCGCGAACGAGGGAGTCGGCTATGTCTTCGGCATCCCGGGCGAGGAAAACATGGATGTCGTGGATGCGCTGGTTGGTTCCTCCATCCAGTTTGTCACCACGCGCCACGAACAGGGCGCGGCCTTCATGGCTGATGTGTATGGCCGGTTGACCGGCCAGGCCAGCGTGTGTCTGGCCACGTTGGGTCCGGGCGCGACCAACCTCCTCACCGGCGTGGCGGACGCGAATCTGGACCGCGCCCCCTTGGTCGCTCTCACCGGACAGGCTGGCTCGGACCGGATGCACAAAGAATCGCACCAATACGTGGACGTGGTCTCGCTGTTCCGTCCGATTACCAAGTGGAACACGAGCCTGCGCATTCCGGCGATGATTCCTGAAGCTATTCGCAAGGCCTTTAAGGTGGCCCAGACGGAAAAGCCGGGGGCCACGCACGTTGAAATCCCCGAAGACATCGCCATCGCGGAGATTGACGCCGTTCCACTGCTGGTCCAGGCACCTCATCCCGGACCGGCATTGGAAGAACAGATCGAAAGGGCGGCGCATCTGCTTTCCCAGGCGCGGCGGCCGATCATCATGGCGGGCAACGGCGCCCTCCGCGCGCGTGCCGGGGAGGCCCTGGTTGAGTTTGCTGAGGAATTGAACATCCCGGTGGCGACCACTTTCATGGGCAAAGGCATTATTTCTGATCGGCATCCGCTGGCCCAAGGCGCAATTGGCATGCAGGCGCCGGACCACATCAATCGCGCTTTTGTCCAGGCGGACTTGGTGATTACCGTCGGTTACGATTTGGTGGAATTTGCGCCGAGCTTCTGGAATCCGGCACACGACAAGACAATCATCCATATAGACTCTTCCCCGTCGGAAGTGGACTCCGCCTACATCGTTGGAGTTGGCATGGTCGGAGGGCTTTCTACTTCCTTGCGCGAACTGGCGCGGATTTGCGGTCTGCGGCAGGAGATGTCGTGCTTGACGGTGCGCGAAGAATTGCGGGAAGAGCTGGAGCAACACCGCGACGACCCTTCCTTTCCGCTCAAACCGCAGAGAATCATTTCGGATTTGCGCCGGGCGTTGCAGGATGAGGATATCGTCATTTCTGATGTCGGCGCGCACAAGGTCTGGTTGGCGCGGCTGTTCCCCTGCTATCAACCCAACACCTGCATCGTCTCCAATGGTTTCGCCGCGATGGGCATCGCAGTGCCTGGGGCCATCGCAGCCAAACTGGTTTATCCAAACCGCCGCGTCGTCGCGGTTACGGGCGATGGCGGTTTTCTGATGAACTCACAGGAACTGGAAACTGCCGTCCGTTTGGGGACGGGCTTTGTCACGCTGGTGTTGAACGACCGGACTTACGGATTGATCAAATGGAAACAAATCAACCGCTTTGCTCGTCCCGCCTTTACCGATTTCGGGAATCCCGATTTCGTCAAATACGCCGAGAGTTTTGGCGCGCAGGCCTGGCGTGTGCGCGCGGCCGGGGAATTGCTCCCGGCTTTGCAGGCAGCACTGGAGAGCGGCAACGTAACGGTGATTGACTGTCCCGTGGATTTTGGCGAGAACTTTAAGTTATCAGAAAGGCTCAATGCCCTGGCCAAAACGGGGTGATGGCTCCTGCTGAATATGAACCGCGAATTCAAACTTTTGATTGACGGACACCGGGAAACCTCAGCTCAACCCGTGGAGATTCGGTCGCCATTCAGTGGCGACGTTGTCGGCGTGACCTGGCTGGCTACGCCCAGCCACATTGAATCGGCCATCACCGCCGCCACACGGGCGTTCCGGGACACCCGCAAGATGCCGGTTCACCAACGCGCCAGCATCCTGGAAAAAATAGTGGAAGCGCTCAAGGTCCAGCGCGAGGAACTGGCGCGCTTGATTACACTGGAGGCGGCCAAACCCATTCGAACTGCCCGGGCTGAAGTGAATCGGGCCATCGGCACATTCACTGATGCTCTGGAAGAGTGCAAACGCATTCGGGGCGAATGGCTGCCATTGGATCTCGCCGCCAGCTCTGAGGGAAGTTCCGCCCTGGTCAGACGTTTTCCCATCGGACCGATCACCGCCATTACCCCGTTCAACTTCCCCCTCAATCTGGTGGGACACAAAGTCGCCCCCGCTCTTGCCTGTGGCAATACGACGCTTTTGAAACCCGCGCCGCAAGCACCCTTGTCGGCGTTGAATCTCGCACGCATTGTTCAAGAAGCAGGCGCGCCACCAGGCCAACTTAACGCCTTCTTTTGCGCCAACGAACTCGCCCAAACGCTCGTGACCGATGAACGGATCAAGATGCTGTCCTTTACCGGCAGCGCGGCCGTGGGCTGGATGCTCAAGCAAAAGTCCGGCAAAAAACGCGTCGCGCTCGAACTGGGCGGCAACGCCGCAGTCGTGATCCATTCGGATGCCGACCTGGAGCGGGCGGCCGAGAGATGTGCTTACGGCGGTTTTACCCACGCCGGACAGAGTTGCATTTCGGTTCAACGTGCTTTTGTGCATCAATCTGTTTTCGACGCCTTTGCCGGCAAATTTCTCCAACGCGTCCGCCAACTCAAAGTTGGTGACCCGCTAAGTGAGGATACTGATCTCGGTCCCATGATCTCGCAGCGGGAAGCCGAACGCGCCGAAGGCTGGATTGTCGAAGCCGTGGCGGGCGGGGCCAAAGTACTGATTGGCGGCCAGCGTGATGGCGCCGTGTTGCAGCCCACTGTATTGACGAACACGCGGCCTGAAATGAAGGTCTGCCGCGAGGAAGTTTTTGCGCCGTTGGTCGTGTTGGAAACGTACCAGGATTTCAGCGACGCAATTGCCCGGGTCAACGATTCTTCCTACGGTTTGCAGGCCGGTATTTTCATCGGTGATCTGAAGGCCGTGTTTCAGGCGTATGCCGACCTTGAAGTCGGCGGCGTGGTTTGGAATGACGTTCCAACTTACCGTGGAGACCCGATGCCTTATGGCGGCGTCAAAGACTCAGGGCTGGGACGGGAAGGGGTGCGGTATGCCATCGAAGAAATGACCGAACAAAAGGCGTTGGTATTTCGCTAATCCGTTTGAGGTCCTTGAACCGGATTCGCAGTGGATTCTGGATCGCTCACCCGGCCTTGAACAGGGGGGGTGTGGTTACATCCTGGCATTCATATTCTCCATGCGGAGACAGGTTTCAGTAGCGGTATAAAGTCCAACTGGCCCCTGCGTGCCACGGCGTGCAGATAATCACGGGTGCGGACAGATTGAGAGTCTTGTGGTTTTTCGGCGCCGATCAATGCCGTGAAGGCGCCTTCGCGCGAATTCCGACGCGGCAGCCAGGCGTTAATCCAGACGTACAGGTCAAGTGGCAATTCATCCGCAGCATAAACTGAGACCACAATCACATCCGCCACAAGTGCGGCACGAACCGCAGGCAGCAATATTCCGAGATCGCTTAAGGAATGTACGTCGTACCATGTGTTGTGGACGAGATCCTCTCCGACCAGATCGGTCGCCAGGCGGCACATGGGCAGCCCCCAGCTTTGAGTCAGCGGGTCTTGATAAACTCCAACAATGTTTAACTCATATCCCGATTGACGCGGCGCGGCCGTCAGTTCGTCCGAAAGAAGCTCGGTGGCTTTCATACGTTTGGCATCCAAAGGAAAATCATGTCAAAAACGAGGCTTCAGCGCTATCCGGTGTTTACCCCATATACAGATTGAGTGGTTGGTATGGACAATGCGGAGATTCTGGGTTCCACCAGGGTGCGATCTGCGTGTGGAATGGGGCGCGGGATTTCTCGATGATCGGGGCGCGACGATTGAGTGACGGGAGGCTATTCGCTTGAGACAATCACTCCAGCCTGTTATAGTTCACGCCTCGGAAATCGGATGGTTAATCCAGTTGCACTGGGCCTTTTTGGGGGTATTGGCTTTGAAGTCGGGACCAGTGGATCGCGCCTTCCCCACCAATGAGGAACTCACGACGTATACGGCTGACGGGGTACGCCTGGCAAACGCTCCACTTGTTGTCGCATGTCTTGCTTTTGGTGGACAGAAGCGATTAGGCTTCGCGTGTGAAGCGTAAGTGTATGCCAAGAAGCAGCCAAAAGGCAAGAACTCCTGCTGTTTCCGGAGGAAACGTCAGTTGTTTCCCAATCGTTGGTGTCGGAGCTTCCGCGGGCGGGCTGGAAGCTCTCACGGCGCTGTTGAAAGGGTTGCCGGCGGACACGGGGATGACGTTTTTGCTGGTGCAGCACCTCGACCCAAAGCACGAGAGCAAACTGACCGATCTGCTCGCGAAAGCGACCGGCATGAAGGTCACCGAGGCGAGGGAGGGGATGACGATGTGTGCCAATTGCGTTTTCGTCATTCCACCCAATAAGAGCATGGCGCTCGTGCGAGGTGTGCTTAAGCTCACGCCGCGCGGCGAGGCGCGCTTGCCGCATTTGGCGGTCGATATTCTATTCAAATCCCTGGCGGAAGACTTGAAATCGCGCGCCATCGGCGTGGTGCTTTCGGGGACGGGCTCAGACGGCTCGCAAGGCTTGGCGGAGATCAAGGCGGCGGGCGGCATCACGTTTGCCCAGGATGAGGCCTCGGCCAAGTACAGCGGGATGCCGGTCAGCGCGGTGCAGAGCGGGTGCGTGGATTTTGTGTTGCCGCCGGATGGCATTGCGCGGGAATTGGTGCGGATTGGCCGGCATCCTTATGTGGCGCACGCCGAGGAGCCGCCGCCGATGGCGGCGCCCGAGAGCGACCATTACCGGAAGATTCTGGCCCTGGTACGAACGGCGACCGGAGTGAACTTCGACCACTACCGAGAAACGACGATTCGCCGGCGGATTCTGCGGCGCATGGCAGTGCATTCCCACACGGACCTCGCCGAGTATGCGTCGTATCTGGAAAAGAACCGCCCGGAATCGCATGCGTTGTATGAAAACCTGCTCATCAACGTGACGAGTTTCTTCCGCGACCCGGCGGTGTTCGAGGCGCTCCACCGCGAGGTGTTCCCCGCGCTGATGCGGAAGAAGCCCGACACCATCCGCATCTGGTCCGCAGGTTGTTCGACCGGACAGGAAACGTATTCCCTGGCCATCGCGTTGCTGGAATTTCTGGGAGACAAACCGCAGCGGCCCACGGTGCAGATTTTCGGCACCGACATTGCCGACAGCCGATCCATCGAGAAGGCGCGGGTGGGATTGTATCTCGAAGCCATCGAAAGCGAAGTGTCACCGGAGCGGTTGCAGCGCTTTTTTACCAAAGAGACGGTGGGTTACCGTGTGCGCAAGTCCGTGCGCGAGATGTGCGTCTTCGCCAAACAAAACGTGATGGCCGATCCGCCGTTCTCGCGGCTGGATTTGATCAGTTGCCGCAACGTGCTGATTTACCTGGCGCCGGTGGCGCAACGGCGCGTCATCGAGACGTTTCATTATGCGCTCAGTCCCGGGGGGTTCCTCGTGCTGGGCGAATCGGAAACGGTGGGCGAACATACAGAGCTGTTCGGGGCGGTGGACAAGAAACAGAAGATTTATTCCCGCAAAACCACGACCACGTTGCCGTATCTGCATGCGGCGGCTGACCCGCAGGCCGGCAAGGCGACGCTCGCCCCGCCGCCGCAAGAGGAAGCCGCCGGGCTGGCGGAGTTTCAGCGGGAGGCTGACCGCCTGGCGCTGGGCCGATACGCTCCGGCGGGCGTGTTGATCAATGACAACCTCGACATCCTGCAATTTCGCGGGCGCACGGACGCGTATCTGTCGCCGCCGGTGGGCGAGGCCAAATTCAATCTGTTGCGCATGGCGCGGGAAACGTTGGCGCTGGAACTGGGCACGGCCATTCGCGAGGCGCGCACCCAAAAGGCTACGGTGCGCCGCGAAGCGGTGCGACTACAGGACGGACAGCAGACGCGCGAGATCAACATCGAGGTGACGCTGGTCAAGCTGCCGAGCAGCAGTGAGACCTGTTTTTTGGTGCTGTTTGAGGAAGCGACCGCGCCGCCCCGAAGCGCGCCGGCAACGCCGGCGCCGCAGACCAGGGTCGCGACACCCGAGGAGAAAGACCGCGAGATTGCCCAACTGCAGCGCGACTTAGTCGCGGCCAAAGACTACCTGCAATCGATGATCGAACAGCAGGACGCCGCCAACGAGGAACTCAAATCGGCCAACGAGGAGATTCTTTCCAGCAACCAGGAATTGCAGAGCACCAACGAGGAATTGGAGACTTCCAAGGAAGAACTGGAATCGGCCAACGAAGAACTGACCACGCTGAACGAGGAGCTTCGCACCCGCAACACGGAAGTCAACGCGCTGAACAACGACCTCATCAACGTGTTGAGCAGCGTCCAAATGCCGGTGATCGTGGTCGCCACCGATTTGCACATCCGCCGCTTCAATACGCCCGCCGGCAAGATCTGCAACCTGATACCGGTGGACGTGGGTCGCGCCATCGGCGACCTGCGATTAAACGTGGCCGTACCGGAGTTGCAACGGTTGCTGGCCGATGTGATCGGCGAGGTTGTCATCCGCGAACGCGAAGTGCAGGACGGCGAGGGGCATTGGTACATGCTGCGCATCCATCCCTACCGGACGGGGGACCACAGGATTGACGGCGCGGTGATGGTGCTGGTGAACATCGATGGGATCAAACAGGCCGAAGAAGCGCGCGGCCATCTGGCCGCGATTGTGGATTCCACCAGCGACGCCATCTTCAGCAAAACGTTGGACGGCATCGTGACCAGTTGGAATCGGGCTGCCGAAGAGTTGTTTGGCTACACGGCGGCGGAAATGATCGGGCAGTCGGAGCTGCGCCTCTACTCGCCCGAGCTGGTAAAACAGGAGCGGGGAATCGTGGCACAACTCAAGGCCGGCCAGTCCATCCCTAATCTGGAGACTGTCCGCATCAAAAAGAACGGCCAGCCCGTGCCGGTATCCGCGACCCTCTCTCCGGTCAAAGACAGCACGGGAAAAATCATTCAGGTCTCGGTCATCCTGCACGACATCACCGAGCGCAAAAAGATCGAGGCGCGGATTCTCCAGCTCAACGAAGAACTCGAAGAGAAAGTCGCCGTTCGCACGGCTGAGCTCGCCAGATCAGTCGAATCATTGAAAGCCGAAACCGTCGCCCGCAAGAAGCTGGCCGAGGATATCACCCGTGTCAGCGAACGCGAACGCCGGCAACTCGGCCAGGAATTGCATGATGACTTGGCGCAGGAGTTGACGGGCATTGCCTGTTTGACTCAAGCGCTGGCCACGGCAGCCGGCAAGCAGTCGGCTCCCTTGGCAAAGGAGGCGGCGCGACTGGCCAATATGTTGCAGGGCAGCGCCGCGAAAACGTACACACTGGCGAGAGGGTTTTATCCGGCGGAGTTGCAGCGGCATGGTCTGGCGCGCGCGCTCGTAGAACTGGCCAGCTGGACGAAGGAATTGTTCCGGCTTCCGTGTCAGCTCCGCATCGAGCCGAAGATTCCCGAATTCCCCTTGGAGATCGCTGTTCAATTGTATCGCATCGCACAGGAAACCGTGAACAACGCCGCCAAACACGCGAAGGCCAAACAGATCGTAATTGGTTTGGCGCACACAGACGGCCAAGTCGTCTTGATGGTCAAAGATGACGGCCAAGGGCTGCGGAAGGATTTCGACAAGTCGCAAGGCATGGGACAAAGAATCATGCGCCACCGGGCCGAAACCATTGGCGCGACCCTTGATATCCGCAATCACCCCAAAGGCGGCGTGATCATGACCTGCACGTTGCGGGCGGCGGCAAGAACCCCTCTCCGCCCACCGCCGCGCAAGCCGGTAAAACTGCGCTCGACTGCCGGCCATTTGCGTTAGCACATTGGTGATTTGGCGAAGGCTCACGATCCGCGTTGATTAACGGGGGCTTCGGGCATTCTGTTTTCCGCGGCCGACCGGCTTTCGGCGCTTTTCTCCAGCATGCATTTGAGAGCAAGGTCCGGCAAAGCTGCGACGTGACACTCCATCTGGAAGCTCGCTCACCACTCGAGGTGGAGCAGGAGGCCATTGCGTTTGAGTCGACCAGCTTTGATGTCGAGTCCACCCCGGTCAAAGGCACAACCATCACTGCCAGAATTCCGTCCACTAGCCCTGCGCGGGGAACGCGTTGGCGGAATCGTCGTTCTGCTGGCCGAAGACCGCACGATTGCTCGATCAGGATTTTTCATTTACCCTCCAGCCAACCTCCGAGTGACATGATTCCTATAACTGGTAACCGGCTTGAACACAACTCGAGCCTCCGAGCTCTGAGCCTCTCCGCACTGGGTGTGGTTTTCGGCGATATTGGCACCAGTCCGCTCTACACCTTGAAAACAGTGCTTGCCCTCACCGGCGGGAAACCTGATCGAGCCGTAATTCTCGGAACGCTCTCGCTGGTCATCTGGACCTTGATCATCGTGACCACGATCAAATATGTTTCGTTTGCCATGCGCATCGACAACGATGGCGAGGGAGGCATCCTCGCCCTCATGTCGCTGCTGGGTGTCAAACTTAAGCCCCGCCCCGTCATCGTCGCACTGGGCCTTCTGGGCGCCGCGCTGATTTATGGCGATGGAGCCGTCACCCCCGCCATTTCCGTGCTGTCGGCGGTGGAAGGGTTGAACATCGTCGCCCCTTCATTCTCGCCTTATGTTCTTGCCTCCGCGGTCCTGATTCTCGTCGCCCTGTTTCTCATTCAGTCCCAGGGCACAGCGCGGATCGGCCGGGCGTTCGGGCCGATCATGCTGACCGCCGTTTTGTCCGACCGAGTGGCAGGAGCGCCAGGATGCCTTGGCCCCGCTGGATCAGTTGTTTTCTCCAGATTTTGATTGGCGGCAATGGCCCGACGAAGCCGGCGACTGGCCAGGGTGGTTGCTGCGCGGCGGGTTTCCGCCAGCCTTGCAGATCGCCTCGGAAGCCGATCGGAGTTTGTGGTTTGCGGCATACGTGCAAACTTATTTGGAACGCGACTTAAGGCAGTTGAGCGCCGTTTCCAGCCTGCCCGATTTCCAAAGAGTGATGGCTCTGGCCGCGCAAAGAACCGGGAAACTGCTCAACCAAGCTGATTTGGCTCGCGATGCCGCGCTGAGTCATCCCACGACGCACCGCTACTTGAACTTGCTGGAAACAGGTTGTTTGATTACCCGCATCAGGCCGCTGGCGACCAATCCGTCGGCGGCTCTGGTCAAAGCTCCGAAGTTGCTCTGGGCCGACTGCGGTCTGGCGGCCTGGCTTGCGGGGATCAGAACCTCGACTGACCTCGCCCACCGCACCGACGCCGGATTTTGGCTGGAGCAGGCCTTATATCAGACGTTGCAAACCTGGCGCGCCTTGGAACCACAACGTCGAAAACTGCACTTTTGGCGCGACCGTGCGGGGCATGAAGTGGATTTCATCCTAGAGCAGGACAACAAGCTGGTGGCGCTGGAGATCAAGACCAGCAGCCAGGTGACATCCAGTGACACGTCGGGGATTCGCGCGTTGCGGGATTCACTGAAGCAGAAGGCAACGCTCGTGCGCGGCGTGGTGTTGCACGCCGGCAAATCGCGTCCGCTCAATGTCACCGATATGGCGCTGCCGTGGGGATGGATGGTTCCCTCCTCAGATGGAGGTGCCGACGGATGATCCCCGGCGCATGGCCGAGCTAATCCCCGTCCTGCCGCTGCAGCGCGAGCCGATGCGGCAGAATCGGCCGGGGTTGTCCGACTGTTCTGGAAAAAGATGTGCGTTTTTCATTCGCCCAAAATAGATGCGGGGATGTGACAATGACGGTCAGACCTCCAGCATTTTCTAACGGCTGTGGGTGGCAGAAATTGGGTCGAGAATTGAAATGATTGACTGGCGGGGATTTGCGAGCAAACTTTGGTGGTATGTTTGAATTTTTCTGAATGGTGCTGATTTACCCTTGGTCTCTGCTCCGACCTCGGCACGAACTCGCGTTGGAAGTTCTGGCGCTGCGGCACCAGATCATCGTCCTCAAACGGCCAATGCCAAAGCCAAAGCTCCGCCGCTGGGATCGGTGTTTCTGGGTGATGTTGAAGAGGGCTTGGTCCAGGTGGGAAACTCCATTGATGATTTTCCGGCCAGAGACTGTCATCGGCTGGCAGCGAGCCGGATTCAGGATGTTCTGGCGATGGAAGTCGCGCCCTTGGCGTTGTGCATGGCGAATTGATAATTCTCGCGTTCGAAAAGTATTTTTCGGGTCCCTTCGCTGCCGAGAGCCCGGCTTATTCTTCAGGCTCCGTTCAAGCTCCACAGTCGCTCCGAAAACAGGGCACAATCTGCTCCTGGGCCTTCGCCAAGGTGCAGTACTATGCAGTACACTTTTCCAGGTAATTTGAGGCCGGTTTGCCCATTTGAATCAGAAGGCGAAAAATTGCAAACAACCAATAAAATCAAGCATTTCAAGCACGTTTGCTGATTTTGGCCGAAATAGGCTAACAGGTTGTTGAACTATTTCGTGCCCCAGCCAGATTCTCCCCTTCCGCTCTGGATGTAATAGCCAGCACAGCTTGGTCGCAACCCCCCACTCAATCATTTCGATTCCCGACGGAATTTCTGCCACCCACAGGGGGTTGGAATTGGGGGCCGGACGGGGTGATTGACCCCCTAATCCTGTACCCCCGTGTTCAGGCGTGTTCAAGACCGCTAAAGACCGCTGAAGCCAAACAGGGCCTCTGGGTTCGCGTTTGGGTTCGCGTTTGGGTGCTGACGACGAAGATTTGCGCATCGCTCCCTAATAGCGACGGGTTGGCTTGAAATGAGCCAAAAATTAACTGGATGGGAAATGCCGATTTATTCGCTTTTGGGCTTGACCATTCGCCATTCGCGAATAGAGTATAGGCATGATTGCAAAGTCTTTGGATGTGGTGGTTCTGCTGAAGCTCCTCTTAAAAAAGGGGCCGGTCGCTTATGCCGATCTGTCCAAGGAACTTTTCATCAGCGCCTCGGAGATACATGCAGCAGTTCGTCGGGGCATCGCCGCCGGACTGATTGACGAACAAACCAGGACTCCGCGGAGGAAAGCCCTGGCAGATTACCTGATCCATGGAGTCCGGTATGCTTTTCCAGCGAAGATGGGTCCCTTGGCTCGTGGGACGCCCACGGCTTATGCAGCACCACCTCTTTCTGCGAGCATCAGCCAGGATGATTTGCCGCCGGTTTGGGTTGACCCCGAAGGAAAGGTTAAGGGCATTTCCATCGAGCCCCTTTACCGTTCCGTTCCGTCGGCGGTAAAATCCGACCCCGCCCTTTATGAACTCCTTGCCCTGGTCGATGCGTTGCGGATGGGCCGGGCCAGGGAGCGCAAATTAGCGGAAGAGCAATTGAGCCAAAGGATAAACCATGCCGGTGCCACCTCTTGAGGAAATGCGCATAGTCGCCTCTCGGCTTAAACCGCTGAACATTCCCTTTGCGTTTGTCGGTGGTGCTGTGATGTGCCTTCTGGTGGATCATCCGGAATTGACGGATTTTAGGCGCACCAAGGATGTGGATGTCGTGGTGGCAGCAATTACTTACTTTGAGTTTGCAGCGTTGGAAGCTCGCCTCAGGGTGGCCGGTTTCCAACACGACACGTCCGAAGGGGCTCCGATTTGCCGTTGGATTGTGGATGGCTGCAAGGTGGACATCATGCCTCAAGCACCGGCCAACCTTGGGATGAATACCCGGTGGTTTCCAGAGGTGCTTCAGCAGGCGATGAGCGTTGACTTGGGCCAGGGATGCACGGCCCATATCGTGACGCCTGCTCTATTCTTGGCGACCAAACTCGAGGCTTTCAAGGATCGTGGAAAAGGTGATTACTACTTAAGCCATGACCTGGAGGACATCGTTACACTGTTGGATGGGCGCGCCAGCATCGTGGAGGATGTTGCCCAAGCGGATGCTGCAATTCGAGAATTTGTGGCTTCAGAATTTGTTAAGATTGTGCAGCACCCTGACTTTGCTGATTCCCTTCCTGGACATCTTTCAGGGATGCTGGGTGCGAAACAGCGGATTCCTATCGTTGCCGGGCGATTTGAGGCGATCACGGCACTTTAGTCAATCAAGGGTCAGTTCACGAAGCAAATCGCTCTCGTGCCGAGGGAATTCAGAAACGGGTTCGTAGGGCAATAACCGTCTATGGCGGTCTTAATCGCGCTACAGTCCGCTACTGGGCTGGGTTCGCGTTGAGGTTCGCGTTGGCCGGTGGAAACACCGTAGGTATTGCCAATACGAAGGATAGGACTGGAGGCGGGGGGCGGAATCGGACACTCAATTGCCGATCTCCCGTTGGCGGCGGGCCGCAGGTTTAGTACACAAAGAAGGGACACCGTTTTCCGGTGTCCCTCAACCGATCCGTCAGATGATTTCGATGTGATGGGTCGTACCGTCAATCGTTAGATTGATGATTACGGGGGTCGCGTGCTGAATCTGACAGGGCGTCGCTCATGCTTTGACTGGTTTGGGCGTATTGTTTGCCATGAGCCACTCAACTTCCGCGGTCAGGGCTTCGTCGCGCCGAGCAAATGGGCCAAGAACGGGTCCTCCCACTGGTGAAAGATCTGCTTTCCAGTCCTGGCCCAACGGCTCCACATGACTCGCTCGAGCAGTTGTGGCGCAGCCAAGTCCTGCCATGGCCTGGGCGAGGTCGTCATCGTGTACGAAGCAGATTTCGCCTCCCCGGACCACGACTTGCAATGCCTTTTCCATAATAGAATTATATGGTTAAACTGGATACAGCAGTGACGGTTTATTTGCGGAGCCAAGTCCGCTCATCTTCAATTAAGGCGCGGAAATGCAGGCAAAGGAGGTTTTAACGCTGGTTTTCAGCGCCTGCATTCTGGCGGCTCGATCACCATGCGCGCCGCCCATTTGGCACGTCTGATTTTCGTTCATCAAGCCTCCGCTTTCAGTCTTAAGTTCGAACCTCTGGTCCCCACCGATCAATCCAGCAACCGGAATCTCTCCACTTGTTGTTGACCCGTTTCATATTGTGAATTGTTGCTTGATTTTGTTGAACACCTGAACAGCTTTGGCCTTGGCCTCCGAGGTTTCATACCAGGGCCGGCTCAGGATGACGCAGGCCCCGATTAGCCGGGACGGCAAGTCGACTTCCTGGAGCCGTCGCGGCCGGGTGCAGTGGCGCCGGACCGGCCATGCCGGGTGCTTGGTGCGAAACGGATTTTGGAAGCTGCCTTCACACCTGCCGCGGCCCCTCGTTTTAGCTGCTTGCGGATCCGGGTGGATCCAGAGAAATCGTTCTGCGTTTGGCCATTTCACATGGTCCACCCAGGTGCCCTCGTTTAGCGCCGGTGGCGTATTGCTGACGTCCCAGCCTGCCAGGTCGCTGTGCGTATCCAGATTCCAGAGCTCCCTGCCCTTGGCGGCAATCTCAGGGCTGTTAACGTGGGCAAGAGCTTGGTCGTGGCGCTTGAAGCAGCGGACGGACTCAGCTCGCTTCAGCATGGAGAAGAGCCATGCTTGGTCGTTCCGGCTCATCGCGGCTCGAGCCCAAAAATCCAAGTCCACTGACAGGTAGACCGCCTCCGGGCTGCTGTAGCTCTGGTATTGCCGCGCCATCAGTTGCCGTGTGTCTGGTTGCGTCCTGCGGTGGAGGACTGCTGGTAGAACTCAGATTTCTTCTTCGTGACCTCGACCCGGCCGAGAGCTTTTTCGATGCTTTTGGTCAGGTCCGAGCAGGCGCTGCCCTTGACGCCGGCGACGTCGAGATTCACCTTCCCATTTTTTCCAATTGTGATTTTGATTTCTTGCATAAGTGTCGGGTTATTGGTGTTTTTTCCACGGGTGTTCGAATATCAGGGTCTTGCCCGCCGATCCGATGATCAGGAGAAGGCCCAGGCAGGTGACGGTCACGATGCCGCTCGGCCCGGTTTCCCGGGCGTCCGCGATGACCATGTACAACAGCCAAGCAGGCACGCCTAGCGAGAGGAGCAAGAGGAACCACAGAGTGACTTTTGTCGCTTTCATCGGTTTTATTGCCTTTTCCACGGGCATTCGAATATCAGGGTCTTGACGTGGTGCCATGGACCAATGACGCGCCGTTCAATTTGAAACTCCCTTCCGTTTGTGACGGCGCGAAACCTCGGCCGTGGGATGGCGAACAGGAACACCCCAAAGCAAAGAAGACACCAGGCTGCGGCGATTATTTTCAGGATGCGATTCTTCAAGAGTACTTCCTTAGCAGAAGGACGACCTCGTTGGTTTCCGGGTCCACCTTCTGCGTGTAGCTGAAGCCTTTCGCCCGGGCAAACGCCTTGGTTGTCTTGATTGCCACAGCTTTGGTGTAGGCGTCGACGAACTTCTGGCCGTTCTTGCCGACGCAGTTCTCCAGCCCGTATCCTCCCTGCCAAAAATCCCACAAAACCATGAACTGGTCGCCTTTCTTGACAAGGCC
Organism: Occallatibacter sp.; assembly: GCA_050014655.1. Taxonomy (GTDB): domain Bacteria; phylum Acidobacteriota; class Terriglobia; order Terriglobales; family Acidobacteriaceae; genus Telmatobacter. The sequence goes on from JBEKCX010000758.1 coordinate 38,474, forward strand.
GATCTCGTAGCTCTGCGCGCTGCCGCCTTTGACCGCAATGGCGTGATCGCAGCGGCCGAGGTCCGCCTTGGTAACGCCGGCCGGGAGGGGGTAATCTCCTACATGGCGGCCATACCACTTGTAATTTTTTTGGTTCTCATGGAATTCGAGTCCGAGCTCCCGGCAGATTTCCTTTACGACTTCGAGGTCCCGGATCTCGACGGCGATGGTGGTTACATGTGACATTTTCTTCCTTTCCGTTTATGCGGAGTGTTTTGGTTTCTGGCTTAAATCTTCACAGGACAGAAGGCACTCGAGGCTGGCCGCTTCTGCGCAAGCTGCGAATCTTTCGGACATACGGGTGCTTAATCGAGGTCCAGCTGGCGCCCTCCGGTAGTGACGCCGATGCCGGCATCGGTTGTCTTGTCGACCCGGCTGGCATTCACCGCATTGGTTTCTGCCCACTTGGCCATGGCCTGCAGCTCCTCGGCGCGGGATTTGGACAAAGGGTTCGTGCTCTTGAGAGCCCTCAGCACGTCGTCGGCAGTCAGCTCGCGCTTGTGGTGGTAGGCAGAATACAGGCCGGTGACCACGGCCTCTTCGATCTCGGCGCCGCTGAAGCTCTCGGACGCCTTGACCATCTCCGGCAGCTGCTTCTCGAAATTCTTGGCATCCCGTCCGTACTTCTGAAGGTGAATGCGGATGATGGATGCCCGCTCATTTTCGGTCGGAAGCCCGACGAAGAAAATTTCATCAAAGCGCCCCTTCCGCAGCAGCTCCGGGGGAAGTCCCTCGATGCGGTTGACGGTGGCCACAATGAAGCAGGGCGCCGTCTTCTCCTGCATCCAGGTGATGAACGAGCCAAACACGCGCTGCGTCGTGCCCCCATCGGTGCTGCCATTGCCGCCGACTCCGGCGAACGCTTTCTCGAGCTCGTCGAGCCACAGGACGCAGGCGCCGACTGCCTCGGCCGTTTGTATGACTGTGCGCATGTTGCGCTCGGACTCGCCGACGAGGCCTCCGAATATGCGGCCGAGGTCCAGCTTCAGGAGGGGAATCTCCCAAATATTGCTGCAGGCCTTCGCGGAAAGTGATTTTCCGCAGCCTGGAGTGCCCGCAAGCAAGACGCCGCGCGGAACTGGGAGGCCGAACTCCCGGGCCTTGGCAGTGAATGCTTCCCGCCGGATGTTGAGCCACTCCTTGAGGTTCTCGAGGCCCCCGACGTCCGCAGCCGTCTGGGTGGCCGGATAGTACTCCAGGATTCCGGACTTCTTCACGGCGAGCGCCTTTTCCTTCAGCACCAGCTTGGAGATGGCCTGGGGGACCTGCGGGGCCTTTTTGGTTTTCTCGTTGTTGACGTACTCCACGATCGACTTCGCGAGCGCGTTTTCGGCTTCGATGGTGGTGAGGCCGAGGGCCGCTTGCACGATGCGCTCGCGTTCGTCGTCAGAGAGCTTGCCGATCTTCACCTTGGCCCCTTCGTAGAGGAGGTCGAAGACAGCTTTAATGTCCTGGTGCAGGGGAAGCTCGAACTCGATGACGGTGACATCGCGCTCCAGCTCCGGGGGGATCTTCCGAATGGGGCTCGTGATGATCAGGGTTTTCTTGCTCTGCTTGAAGTCGCGCGCGATGTCCCGCAGGTGGCGGATCACTTTCGGCTCCGAAAAGAACGGGCTGAGGTCGCGCATGACGACAATGGTGTTGGCCTCTATCTCTGCGTGGGACCACACCATCAGGTTGCGCTTGAGTTCCTTGGCCGTTTCGTTGATGGCGGCCTCGGCGCGGCTCTCCTCCGGTGTGACCAGGTAAAGGATCGAGTATTGTGCCTTGATGTAGGGTACTAAGTTCATATTAGCTCAGATTGCTTTTTAACAGAGTTTCTTGGCGATCTGCTCGAATGCGGTTTGCGCGTGATGCGCCGGGTGTCGCCGGGAAGGTCGCTGACGGATCGGTTGGGACCTTCGATGAGATCAATTCATTTGAACAGGCTCAGGCGCTTTGGC
>JBEKCX010000759.1:0-4919 GCA_050014655.1 Occallatibacter sp.
CTCGCGCCAGGCGCCAGCCGCGCCTCCGCCAGACTCTGATTGCGGATCGCCGAATTCCGATGCGCCAGCAACTCGCGAATCTCCGATCCGTCCTTCGTGATAAATGGCGCCACATTCCCAAGGTTTTTCACATCCATGACCCCATTCATGCCACACTCTCGATTGTAACGCACTCCGTTTCCAGCGAGACGCCCTTGATGTTCGACGCATTTCCCCACTCACCGCTCAGGATGGGGATTTTTCCGCGCTTGGATTCCGGCGCGCAACGGTCAATCAACTCGCGCAGCCTTTTGTAATCCGTGGCGGTGGTTTCCGGGGGCTGATTGGGAGCGCGGTAGGGATGAACGCGGACGCCATCCAGAAACTCCAGCACCCAGGCAGGGAAAGTCTAATTCCCCGTTCACACTGGTTCGTTCCAGGAATTGCGTGTTTCGTTCCAAAATGATTGTTCAGATCCCCTGGGCTGTTAGGATCGGCTTGACCTGTCCGTGTTGGCCGGGTTTGAAACCAAGATGAAGGCCACATTGAATGCCACGAGCGCTGCCAGACCCGTCGTTCGCCAACTCCGCGTCATGGCGATGGCGCTTGGGCTTTGGGCAGCCCTTGTGCTGCTGTTCGCGACTCAGTTCGTGCTGGTTGGCTCATGTTCGTGGCGTGAGGGTTTCGTTCAAGCGTTGTTTTTTTGGGGCCTTTGGGTTCTGTTGACGCCAGCCGTGGTGTTGCTCTCCTTTCGTTTTCCTTTCGAACGCAAGCGGCTTTTCCAACGGTTCGGCATCCACGTTCTGGCTTGTGTGCTGGCAGTCACAGCCAGCCAGTTTGCGTTTCGCAACTTCATCCCTATCCCCTTTCCGCCGCCTGGCGAGGAACCCCGAAATCGGGAACCGGGACTGCAAACTCCGGCGCCAGGCATGCGGCCGCCGGAAGGATTCCTCGGCATGCGGGCTGGGTTGGACATCCTGGTTTATTGGTCGCTGTTGGGAGTTTGTCAGGGCATCACGAACTTCCGGCAGTCGCAGCAGCGGGAACGGCGCGCGGCCGAAATGGAAGCGCGGCTGACACGCAGCAAACTCCAGGCCCTGCGTATGCAGATCAATCCCCATTTCCTGTTCAATACCCTGAACGCGATTTCCACCTTGATTTACGTCAACCCCAGGGCCGCCGACGAAATGATCGGGGACTTAAGCGAACTGCTGCGCCGCTCTCTCGACAGCGTGGAAGAGCAGGAAATTCCCCTGGCCCGCGAGCTTCAGTTCATCCGTGCCTATATCAGTATCGAGCAAAAACGCTTTGGTGATCGCCTCCGCATGGAGCAGAACGTGCCGGATGAGTTGATGAATGCCCTGGTTCCCGCTCTCATCCTTCAGCCCCTGGTGGAGAACGCCATCCGTCACGGCATCGAACCCCAGCGAGCGCCGGGACTCGTCACGATCGAGGCGAAACGGCACGGAGAAAACCTGCACCTCGTCGTCCGGGACAACGGCAAGGGGCCGCCAGCCGGGGACGCCAACCGCCCGGAACGACGCGGCGTCGGGCTGGCCAACACACAGGCACGTCTGCGGGGACTTTATGGACAGAACCAACAGTTCTCCTTCGGCAAAGGCGAGCCGCGCGGCTGCACGGTCGAAGTGCGGCTCCCCTTCCACACAGAACCCGTGCCGGTCTCAACGACTCCCGCTGGAGGACTGCCATGAAAATCCGGGCGCTCGTTGTTGATGACGAACCTTTGGCGCGACAGCGCCTCCGCCTGCTGTTGAGTGAGGAAGGCGACCTGGAAATTGTCGGGGAGTGCGAGGACGGCATTGAAGCGGTCGCGCAGATCACAGCAAGCAAACCCGATTTGCTGTTTCTCGATGTGCAGATGCCGGAAATGGACGGCTTCGAGGTGTTGGGGAAAGTTCCGCGCGAAATGCTGCCCATCGTGATTTTCACCACGGCTTACGATGAACACGCGCTTCGGGCGTTTGACGCGCATGCGCTCGACTACCTGCTGAAGCCGTTCAAACCGGAACGTTTGAAGCAAGCCGTTCAGCGGGCTCGCGAACTCATCGCCAACAAGCAGGCAGGCGCCGCTGCCCGAGGGTTGTTGGAGTTGTTGAGCGAGCGTTCCACAGCAAACAACTACCTCAGCCGTCTGGCCGTCAAAACCCCTGACAGGGTCATTTTCGTGAACGTGGAGGAGATTGATGCCATTGAGGCGGCTGGCAAGTATGCGGTGGTGCATGTGGGCAAGGAAAACCATGTCCTGCGGGAGACTATGAACTCCTTGGAATCCAATCTGCCGCCGGACCGCTTTTTGCGCATCAGCCGTTCGGTCATTGTCAACATTTCCCGCGTACAGGAATTGCAGCCCATGTTCAAAGGCGAGAACGTGATCGTGCTCAAGAACGGAAAACGCTATCCCACCACCCGTCCTCTTCGCGAGATCCAGCAAAAACTCGAATTCCGGTAGAGCACGGCCATTGCAGGCTCTGCCGATAAAATCGTCAATGTGGCAGAGGGTGGATGGCACTGCGGGCGCTGAAGCATCCTCCAGCCGTTCCTTCCCGGCGGCGTGAATTGCCGGGGGAGGACCTTCCGCTTTCGTTCCCATTTCATCGAGGTTGATCCCAAATTTCAGGCCCTTGGTTCCAAATCGAACGCCAGTTCCGCGAAATTCGAGCATGATTGTTCCAGACAGAGCAAATGAGAAAGCATTTGAGGATGAAACAAATCACCAAAGCCTCCGCCGATAGACCTAGCGAACGGCCTGCTGCCGGGGCCGCCGCAGGGACAACCTTGCGCCGCCTTATTTTTCTATGCGCGGCCCTGATCGCCTCCGGTTGCACGATGATTCCCCAATATGATCGCCCGCCGGCGACGGTGGCGGCGCAGTATCCGGGCGTCAGCCAAACCAATGAGACGGACGCCGCTGACATCGCGTGGCAGACCTTCTTCGCCGATGAACGTCTCAAGAAACTGATCGAGGTGGCGCTGACCAACAACCTTGACCTTCGAGTGGCGGTTCTGAACGTCGAGCAAAGCCGCGCGCAATATCGCATCACCCGTTCGGCCTCATATCCCACCGTAAATGCCAGTGCCGGTTACACCCATTCTTACGCCGACCGCATCTCTTCCGATCAGTGGAGCGCCAACCTCGGCAGCACCGCTTATGAACTGGACCTGTTCGGGCATGTGAGCAGCCTGAACCAGCAGGCGCTGGAGAAATACTTCGCAACGGCCGAAGCCAGACGCAATGCGCAGATCTCCCTGGTGTCGGAAGTGGCGACCGAATACTTCACGCTGCGCCAGACGGAGGAACAGCTTCAATTGGCGCGGGAAACGTTGAAGACTGTTCAGGAATCCTACGACGTGAACAAGGCCATGTTCGACGCGGGAGCCAGCACTGAATTGGACGTCAAGACGGCGCAGGGGCAGGTCCAATCGGCGAAGATCAGCGTGCTGACCTACGAACGCCAGTTGGCGCAAGCTGAAGACTATCTTGTGTTGCTCATCGGCAAGCCGCTGCCGGCCGAACTGCCGGCGCCGCAGCCCTTCAACAGCACCAATCTGCTGGTCGAAATCCCGGCGGGATTGCCTTCCGAACTCGTCGAGCGGCGTCCGGACGTCCTGGAAGCCGAGCACACCCTCAAAGCCGCCAATGCGAATATCGGCGCCGCCCGCAGCGCGTTTTTCCCCACGATCACACTGACGGCTTCCGCCGGCAGTACCAGTTCCCAACTGGCGCAACTCTTCGGCTCGGGCACCGGTGTTTGGAGTTTTGCGCCACAAGTCACACTGCCGATCTTTACCGGCGGGCAGAACCGCGCCGAATTGGATTCCGCCAAGATCGCCACCCGCATTGAAGTGGCCGATTATCAGAAAGCCATCCAGACTGCCTTTCGGGAAGTCGCCGATGCGCTCGTTGCCATCAACACCTATGCCGCTCAGGTTGACGCGGAAGCCGTGGCGATCAGCGCCGAACAGGACCGTTACGACCTCGCCAACATTCGCTATCGCCAGGGCGAAGACAGTTACTTGAACGTCCTTTCCGCGCAGCAGGACCTCTACAGCGCCCAACAGGGCATGCTGCAAGCGCAATACAACAAATTGGCCAGCCAGATTTCCCTTTACCAGGCCCTGGGCGGCGGCTGGAAATAACGCGATGAAATTCACCCACCCGGATTCAATATCATGAAACCAACAAAAAGACTGTTCCCTGCGCTGCTGACATCGCTTGCAGCGTTGACGCTGCTGATCAATGCCGGATGCAAACCGGCCGGTGGCGGCCGGCCCAAATATGAAACTGCGCCGGTGGCCCGCGGCGACCTCGTTCAGCGCGTCACCGCGAGCGGCACGTTGAGCGCGCTCGTCAGTGTGGATGTCGGCAGCCAAGTTTCTGGCAAGATTACGGCGTTGAATGCCGACTTCAACTCCCCTGTGAAAAAGGGGCAGTTGGTCGCGGAAATTGATCCGACCATTTACAAGGCCGCGCTTCGCCAGGCGGAAGGCCAGCTCGCCAGCGCCAAGGCCGATGTCACGCTCAAGGGCCAGAACCTCCAGCGCAAAAAGGCCCTTCTCCCGTTGAAAGCCGCCTCCCAGTTGGACCTCGACCAGGCGGTCGCCGAACTTGCGCAGTCGGAGGCCACGGTTGTCATCCAGGGAGCCGCCCTTGAAACCGCCAAGGCGAATCTGGATTACTGCAAGATCACCGCTCCCGTGGACGGCATTGTTATCTCCCGAAAGGTGGATCTGGGCCAGACGGTCATTGCCGCCATGAGCACGCCCGTCCTGTTCACCATCGCGCAGGACATCAGGAAGATGAACATCAGCGCCACCATTTCCGAGGCCGACATCGGCCAAGTCAAGGAAGGCCAGCCGGTGGACTTCACGGTGGACGCCTTTCCAGATGACGTTTTCCACGGAATCGTCACCCAGGTCCG
>JBEKCX010000760.1:0-4832 GCA_050014655.1 Occallatibacter sp.
TTGACATGCGCCCGGACGCGCGAACGCTCCCAGAATTTCTCCGGGGTCATGACGATCAATTTGGAACGGTCGTCAATTTCACCGGCAATAAAATAGGGGAGGCCGCAGTTGGCGAAGGAGATATAAGGGCCGCGCTCGAAAACGTCGATTTCGGCGTTCTCATCAATCCGGCGGGCTTTGGCGGCGGCGGAAGCGCCTCCTGCCACGCCCCCCACAATCACAATGCGACGAGGGTTTTTCATAAATCAGACTCCCCCTTTTCCTTCACAACACGAACCGCAGCTTTGGGCGCGGTTCCAGGGCATTTTCGCGAGCAAGAGCGCCAATCCACACATCCCGGTGAGTCCGGCAAACAGGAGGCCGCACCCCATCACCAGAGGGATAATCGCAAAGAGCGGGTTGATGGTCAGCGCAAGAACCGCGCCAGCCGCTGAAATGAGGCCGACCGTAATTTGCACCTGGCGCATCAGCGGCAAAACGGTGCTTTGAGCGCGTTCGGTCGGCAGCCCTGCGTCGATCCAAGCCTGCGTGCCCCCTTCGACCAGAACGCAGCCATGAACCCCGCCCTGTTCCAGCTTTTCAATTGCCTTGCGGGCGCGTCCGCCGGATTGACAGAGCACGTAAACTGGAATTTCCTCCGAACCACGCTGGCGTTGAAAAGCGCCCGGATTGAGGTCGTCGAGAGGGATCAGCTTGGCGCCTGGCACATGCGCGGCGGCGAACTCGCCCGGGGTGCGGACATCAAGAAGTTGGGCCGGCGCGCCCTCCGCCAGCAGGCGCTGGAGTTCGAGAGGTTTGATGGAGGTTTTGACTTGCAGAGTGTTCATATACGTTGTATAAGTATATAACTATAAAAGAATATGTCAACCGGAAAGACCAACTATTTGTTGTCCGAAGAGCAATTGGAGCAGGTTGCCCTCCGCTTCCGCCTGCTGGGCGAGCCCATGCGCCTGAGGATTTTGCAGGCCGTTTGCCACAAGCCGCGCACGGTCAACGAGGTGGTGAAGGCGGTCGGTGCGACCCAGGCCAATGTTTCCAAGCACCTCGCCTTGCTCGCGGGAGCCGGCATCCTGGCGCGCCGAAAAGAGGGCCAAAGCGTTTACTATGGCATGAAGGACCAACTCGCCATGAAGCTGTGCGCATTGGTTCATAAACATCTGGAATAAGAATCCTTTTTGCCATCAGAGCCGTTGGCGGATGGATTTCAACTCTCGCCGGCGTTTCGCGGTCGGCTTGGGATAGTCCATCTTCAGTCCGTTGAGCGCATCCAAAACAATTTGGGAAACAATCAGCCGGGCCTGCTCCTTATCATCAGCGGGAACGACGTGCCAGGGCGAGTGACGGGCGCTGGTCGCCGTCAGGCAATCCTCATAAGCCTTCATGTAATGCGGCCAGTATTTCCTCTCGTGAATGTCCGCAAGGGTGAATTTCCAGTTCTTGTCCGGCTCGTCAATACGTTCGAGAAATCGTTTTCGCTGCTCTCCCTTCGACAAGTGAAGAAAGAATTTGATGATCCGGGTGCCGTTACGGTAGAGGTGACTCTCCAAATCCACGATGGAACGATACCGCTCCTTCCAGATGGATTTCCCGTTGAGCAGTCCATCAGGAAGCCCCTGGCCGCGCAGAATTTCCGGATGCACGCGAACCACGAGTACCTCCTCGTAATAGGAACGATTGAAGATGCCAATCCGTCCGCGTTCGGGAAGCCGGCAGGTCGTGCGCCAAAGAAAGTCGTGCTTTAGTTCCTCGGCGCTCGGCTGCTTGAAACTGAAAACCTCGCAGCCTTGGGGATTGACCCCGGACAGGACATGCCGGATGGCGCCGTCTTTGCCGCCAGCATCCATGCCCTGAAAAATCAGTAACAACGCATAGCGATCGGACGCGTAGAGAAGCCGTTGCAATGAACTCAAGTCCTCAACGTGCGTCTCCAGGAGTTTTTGATATTGCTTCTTCGACTTGCAAAAGGGCTTCACCCTCGTCGGCCACTCTCTGAGTTTGACCTTTTCACCGTGGCGAACACGGAAATCCTCTGAATTGATTCTCATCTTCATCCTTTCGGCCAGGCCGCCGCGTTGTTCGCGTTCATTTATTTATGGGGCACTACTTTCCGAATCTCTCGCTCCGCTTGCACCCAGTCCTGAACGGCATGGCCGTCGTGACGGCCTTCCTGCTCATAGAGTTCATAGGCTCGTTTGGCAATCTGTGGGGTTATGTCAACCGGTTTCGTGGCCACGGCGTTCGTCACGCGCCATTTGATCATCGCAACCTTCAAGGCATCGTTCACGACAAGGCACGAGACCATCGCATAGGCGAATATCGCGAGCGGCTGGTACCAAGGCAATGGTTTGAGTCCTGGGAGGCCCACAAACGTCAGGACGGTGCCTATGACCGCGTCAGCTCCGATGGCTGACAGGAAGGTCTTGCTGGGCATCGTTGCCCAAAACCAGTGGCGTTCCCGCGCGGACACGACGGAGAACACAGCAAAGTAGAGCAGCAGGAGAAAGCTGAAGGTGCAGAGAGAATCGTTGTTGGTTGCCAAACCGAAACGCGACCAACCGATCCACAAAAGCAGAAGCGACTCCACCACCATCGCGACACCCAGCACCACGGACACGGTAATGAAACCTCCGATGTTCCAGGTTTCCGGTTTCTTGGATGGCCGAACGTTGTCGGTGGCGAGCGAAATCTTCGCGAAGTCCGTCATGAAGACGAGCAGCAGCATGGCAAAGGCGGAGACGACGAATTTGCCGGTCACCATAAACGCGATGGCGACGAAAGCAGCCTTCAGGATTGTCCGGCTGATTTTGTTGATGATCCACGTCAGAATGCGTTGGTAAATGGTGCGCCCCTGCTCGACCAGCGCCACAATGTTGGTCAACCCCGGTTCGGTCAGGACGACGCTAGCGGCGCCCTTGGCCACGTCGGTCGCCGTGCTGACGGCGATGCCGACTTCAGCCTGGCGCAACGCTGGCGCATCGTTGACGCCGTCGCCCGTCATGCCGGTGACATGCCCCGCCGCCTGGAGGTGCTTCACCACCGTGTATTTGTCCTCTGGAAAAACTTCCGCGAAACCATCGGCGCCCGCAAAAGGATCAACGATCGCGTTGCCAGCCTGTGCTCCCGCGGCCTTTAGATCCGCCATGTGCCGGATGTTTGGCAGTCCGACTCCCTGGCCGATCTCGCACGCCACCGGCAGCGCATCGCCAGTGAGTATCTTCACCGGAACACCCAAATCCCGGAGTTCGGCGATCAGTTGTTTGGCATCCGGACGCAGAGGATCGTATAACGACACCAATCCGACCAACACGGGGGTGCCTGTTTCAGGGCCGCGCGCTACTGCGAGCGTCCGATAGCCCTTCGCGGTCGTCGCGCTGACGCGCGCCTCCAACGCCTCAATTGCCGAGGCTTGGAGCCCACAGGCCTCGGCGACAGTTCGCACGGCGCCTTTCATCACACGAAAACGCTGCCCGTTCTGCTCGACCACGGCTTCGGTCCGCCGGTTTTTCGCATCGAATGGTGCGAAGGAGACGGGCGTGGCCTTGGGAACGTTGTCGAAGACGTGCCGATCATTCGCTGCGGCGAGGAACGCGTGGTCAATCGGATCCTGGTTGGCTTCCTGTGACGCGTGTGCCCCCGCGAAAAGAACGTCAGATTCCGACGCCTTCTCCAGTGGGATCACGCCGGTGACAGCCAATTGGTTCATCGTGATGGTCCCGGTCTTGTCCACGCAGAGCACGTCCATCGTCGCGGCATCCTCCGCGGCGCTGAGGCGGGTGACCAGCACACCGCGCTGCGCCAACTCCTTCGACCCGACGGCCATGCTGACTGTAACCATGACGGGCAGGGCAACCGGCACCGCGCTCATCAACAGCACCAGCATGAGTGGGATCATTTCGAGAAGAGGCGCGCCGCGAATCAGCGACAGGATTATCACCACGCCCAGCAGCGCGCCGACGATGACGAAGAGCCAGCGGACGAGCTTGGCCACCACCGCTTCGATGTGGAGTTTCGGACGCGCCTCCTGGACAAGCTGCGTGGTGCGGCCAAAGTAGGTCTTCGCCCCGGTCAACATCACCACTCCGTTGCCTTCGCCCCGGCGGACAACAGACCCCGACGAAAGCACTTCGCCCGGCGCTTTGTTCGCGTCCTTCGACTCACCAGTGAGCGCCGACTGGTCAATACTCAACGCTCCGGTCAGGAGCTTCACGTCCGCCGGGATGATGTCGCCAGGGCGCACGCGGACGATGTCGCCGGGGACCAGCTCCCGGGCGGGAATGACCTGCCAACTTGAATCGCGCCGGACGCGCGCATTGACTTGCAACCGTTTCCGCAGCGCCTCCACGACACCGGCGGCCCGGTGCTCCTGCATGAAACTCAACACGGCGTTGATTACCAGTAGCGCGCCCACCACGATGAGGTCCGAATACTTTCCGAGGGCGGCTGACAGAACCATGATCAATTCGAGCATCCACGCCGAGATTCCCCAGAATTTCCGAAGGAATTTCAGCACCGGATGCCCTTTCTTCTCGGCCACCTCGTTATAGCCGCTCTCCTTCCGTCGGTTGTCCACCACGGCGTGCGTGAGACCGGTGTCGGGGTTCACATTGAGCGTCGCCAACGTGTCGGGGACCGACGCGGAGGCGATGTCGGGCGCCTTCGCCGTTGCCGACTTTAAGGCTGGGATTTCCACTGCGGATTTCTCAAGATCTGATTTCATGGTAACTTCGCTCTGCGGATCGGCCATTATCCCACCCTTGACTGACGCAAAAGCCTTCTGCTCCCGCAAAGATAATCCGGGAAAAAGTCCACCAGCTATGGGGTGTAACCCTACC
>JBEKCX010000761.1:0-5705 GCA_050014655.1 Occallatibacter sp.
CGCTGCCGCGATGGCCGTCAAACTGGTGTGGACGCCCGTCCGTTTGGTGAAGCCCTTCATAAAGGCATGCAGGGCGGGAATCAGGCCGAGATCATCCAGCAACGCCGGGCGCAATTTGCGGGCGAACTGATGCACCTTTTCCACCGATTTTTCCACCATTTTTTGCGCGCGTGCGATCTTCTGTTGCAGACCCTTGGGACCGCCCGCGGCTTCTTTAGTCAAAGCCGCAAGCTGGACATTGATGCCCACCAAAGTCTGGGCGATTTCATCATGCAGGTCGCGGCTGATGCGCATTCGTTCCTCCTCCTGCCCCTGTAGAATTTGATGAGACAAGTGCCGCAATTGTCCCTGCATGTGACGCGACTGCTTCACCAACAGGTTCTGGCGCTGCTCGCTCTTCTTGAGGGTATGCTCCACCGTCTGCCGCCGGACAATTTCCCTGTTCAATCCCGCGTTTGTGTTGGCCATCTCTTCCAGGCGGCGTTGCGCCTCTTCCGCTTGTTTTCGGTCGGTAACGTCCCCGAACGCGACCCGGCACCATCTCCGCGCCCCCACAGGGCCGACGGCGGACGCGGCCCGAAAGACGGCCAAAAAAGTGCCGCCGTCCTTTTTCAAAAGGAAAGCCTCACACTCCTCGTCCTTGGTCCCGGTGAACACCTTTTTCAGGAAGGCCAGAAAGACCGGACGACTTGCCGGGGACATAAGATACAGCGCGCTCCGGTTAACCAGTCCAGCCCGTTCCAGTCCCAGTAACGCGGCGCTCTTCAGGTTTGCCTCCAGGATCACGCCAGATTCATCAATGGAGAAGTAGCCGACTGGGGCAAAATCGTAGAGGTCAGTGATCTTCTCCAGCGATACCTCAAGTTCGTCCCTGGTTTTTTGCAGCTCGGCATTCTGCATTTCCAGCTCGATCTGATGGACCTCCAACTCATGGAGCAGCCGTGCGTATTCCGACGGCTGTCGGACACTGATTCCAATTTCTGTCGGACAGCATTCCGATTTCAGCCGGACACCGTTCCGATTCGTGTCGGACAGTGTTCCGGGCTGATGTCGGACAGTTTTCGGGCACCATTGGAATGGTGTCCGACAGGATTGGAACGGTGTCCGGGATGGCCCGGAATGGTGTCCGACAGGAATCGGAATCGGGGACCGGAAGGAGTGGAGCGACGCTGGAATGGGTGTCAGGGTAGCCGCTCGATTCAGGTGAATCGGGAAAGGCACTTAATGGCACAAAACAAATTATCCATGCGTCAAATTCAAGAGATCCTTCGGCTCAAACATCAAAATCAATTATCCATCCGGGAGATTGCCCGCAGTTGCGGTTTGCCCGCCAGCACGGTGGGTGATTATCTCAAGCGGGCGGCGGCGGCGGGCTTGAGCTGGCCGCTGCCGGAGGGGCAGAGTGAAGCGGAGTTGCTCCAGCGATTGCTGGCCACTCCTCCGGCGGCCAGCAGTCAGAACGGGATGGCTTTACCGGACTGGACCCACATCCATCAGGAACTGGCCCGCCAGTCCGTGACGCTCCAGTTGCTGTGGCAGGAATACCGCCAGACGCAACCGGAGGGTTACGGGTATAGCCGGTTCTGCGAGCTCTACAGGGCGTGGGCGGGCACCTTGGATCCGGTGCTGCGGCAGATTCATCTTCCCGGCGAAAAGATGTTCGTGGACTGGGCAGGCCAGAAGGTGGAGATCCACAACGCCCAGGACGGCCGTGTTTCGTCCGCCCACTTGTTTGTGGCGGTGCTGGGTGCCAGCAACAAAACCTTCGCCGAGGCGTTCGAGAATGAAAAGCTGGCCGCCTGGATCGAGGCTCATTGTCATGCCTATAATTTCTTTCAGGGCGTCGCGAGGATTACCGTTCCCGACAATCTGAAAACCGGGGTGATTCGGCCCTGCCGTTATGAACCGCTGCTGCACCGCAGTTACCAGGAGATGGCCGAGCATTACGGCACCGTGATCATTCCCGGACGCATAAAAAAACCGAGGGACAAAGCTAAGGTCGAAGGGGCCGTGCTCATTGCCGAGCGGCAGATTTTGGCGGCGTTGCGTGACCAGCGCTTTTTCCATGTCGGCCAGTTGAATGCGGCCATCGTCCCGCTTTTAGCCAAACTCAACGCCCAGCCCTTTCAGAAACTGGAAGGCTCGCGCAACAGTTGGTTTGAGGCGGTGGAAAAAGACCGGCTTTTGCCGCTGCCGGCCACGGCCTTCGAGCTGGCCGACTGGTCCACGGCCAAGGTCAACATTGACTATCATGTGGCGGTCGAAAACCACTTTTACAGCGCTCCTTATCAACTCGTCCACCAACAGTTGGACGTGCGCCTGACCGACAAAACCGTCGAGTTGTTTCAGCATGGCAAACGCGTGGCGGCCCACCGGCGCAGCTATCAGCCGGGCCGCTTCACCACCGTGGAGGAACACCGGCCCAAATCCCATCAGCGGTATTTGCAATGGACTCCCAGCCGCATCCTGGAGTGGGTCAAAACCATCGGGCCGGAGTGCGTCAAGGTCGTGGAAAAAATCATGGCCGACCGGCCTCATCCCGAACAAGGCTTTCGCTCCGCCTTGGGCATCATCCGGCTGGGCAAGGCCGTGGGCCACGCCCGCTTGGAAGCCGCCTGCCGGCGCGCCCTACACTTTGGCACCTGTTCCTATACCAGCGTCAACTCCATTCTCCAAAACAACCTGGAAAGCCGACCCTTGGAACAAGAGCTGCCCTTGCCCAGTCCGGCCCACGAAAACCTCCGCGGCGGTCCTTACTACAACTAAAACTCTCCCCATCCACATTATGCTGATTACTCAAACGCTGGAAAAACTCCGGGCCTTGCGCCTGGACGGAATGGCCCAGGCCCTGGAAGAACAACGCCATCAAAACGACATCGTCCCGTTGGACTTTGAAGACCGGCTGGCCCTCTTGGTCGAACGGCAGTGGCTGTGGCGGGAAAACCGCGCCCTGGTCACCCGGTTGAAAAACGCGCAACTCAAAATCAACGCCAGTCTGGAGGATTTGGATTACCGTCCTTCGCGCGGCCTCAAGCGGGGGCAGATCGAACAACTGCGCGCCTGCCCTTGGATCAAGGAGCACCGCAACTGCCTCATCACCGGGCCGACGGGTTGTGGCAAAACGTTCTTGGCCTGTGCGTTGGGTGCCCAGGCTTGCCGCGAAGGTCACCGCACTCTCTACTTTTATGCGCCCAAGTTTTTCCGGGCGCTGGAAACGGCCCGGGCCGACGGGAGCCTGTTGCCGCTGCTCAAAAAGCTGGCCCGAGCGCCGCTGGTTATTATTGACGATTTGGGCATCGCCAGCGTCCCGGAAAAGTTATATCGCGAGTTCCTGGAGATGCTGGATGACCGCCAGGGCCAGGGCGCCACTCTCATTACCAGCCAGTTCCCGGTCAACCAGTGGCACGAAGTCATCGCCGATCCCACCGTGGCCGATGCCATCCTGGATCGGTTGGTCCACAACGCCTACCGGATCGAACTCAAAGGCGAGTCGATGCGCAAAGGCAAAACGCCTCCTTCGGATAATGAAAACTAACCTCTCTCAGTCCCAGGCGCGCCTATTCGGACGGGCGGGTGAGTCCGTTACGCGTAGCGACCGGCGGCAACGCGAACTGGAGTTCGCAAGTTCGTTGCCGCCGCTCACCGCCCGCCCGAATAGACGGCGCGACGACGTCTTGGGGTGGAGGGTCAAAGCGTCGCCCCTGGAAGGGGCTCCGAATGAAGGCAAAACTGGTGACGAAATCTTGACTCCTGTCGGACACCCCATTATAAGTGACACAGAGCGTCGCTTCGCTCCGACAACTGTCCGACAGGATCGGAATGGTGTCCGACATGGATTGGAACAGGTGTCCGCTTTCATCGGAATCCGCAGCCGTCGGGTGTTCACTGCGGAGGTCGTCTCACCAGACTTCAACCTCTTGTTCTTCCGCCGTTTGCGCAACCGGGCTTCAGCGCGACGATAAAGTTCAGCCATCATGGGACGCTGTTTCTGCTGGTTGTAGAGATCTCGCAGTTCGGCGGGATTGGCGGAAATGTCCGGTTTTCTCTTCATGGCGCGGCCTCGCCGCCCGGCGAGCTGTCCATGACCCGGGAAAGAATTTCCTGTAGTTTGCCGGCATCAAAGGGCTTTTCCACGGCGGCCTTGAATCCGTGGCGTTCAGGTTCCAGAATCACCGGACTGTCAATGTATCCGCTCATGGCAATGGCCTTCACGTCGGGGTCAATCTTGAGCAACGCCTGGATGGTCTCCTGCCCGCCCCTCACGAATCGTCAAATCCAGAAGCACTGCATCGAAGCGACGACCAAGACGCTGCGCACTTCGAAAAACCTCGATGGCCTCTTGCCCGTTCTCCGCCAACTCCACAGCATGGCCCATCCCCTCGAGCGTCTGCCCGAGAACTTCCCTCACCCCCTCCTCGTCATCCATCACCAGCACTCTTCCATGCCGAGGCTCGCTCGGTGGCGTCGGGGCTTTCTCCCCAGCGCTCAATTTCCGGGCTGCGGGAAGGTAGATGTCAAAAGTGGTCCCACTTCCCACCTCTGACTTCACGGCAATCGCGCCGCCGTGTTTCTGAACGACGGCGTGACAGATCGTCAGTCCCAGCCCCATGCCTTTTTGATCACCCCGGTGCTTGGTGGAGAAATAAGGATCAAAGATTTTCGGCAACACGTCCTTCGCGATGCCGGTGCCCTGGTCCGTGATGCTCACCCGCACATATTCCCCCGGTGGCAAGGACAACAGTTCCTGGGCTCTTAAAACTGCATTCTCCGCCCGGACATAAACCATCCCTCCCTGCGGCATGGCCTCGCGCGCATTCAGCACGATGCCGCGGATGACCTGTCCAATCTGTCCGGCATCCACCTCGGCCATCCAGAGATCCTCCGCCAGAAAGAATTCGCAGCCCGCCTTTGAACCGCTCATGGCCAGCCGGGCCGATTCCTGGATCACTCCGGAAAGGAGCATCGCTTTCCGGATCGGCGCACCCCCCTTGGCAAAAGTGAGGAGTTGCGCGGTCAAGCTGCTGGCCAGCAAACAGGTCTCCTTGGCCTCCGCCAAATGAAGAGCTAATTTCTCGTCGGAATGGTTGAGCGCCTGGGCCAGTTCAAGATTGAGCAGGATTACGGTGAGCAGATTGTTGAAATCATGGGCAATGCCGCCCGCCAGAATCCCCGTGGACTCCAGCTTGTCCAGAATGAGACGATCCGATTCGGCCCGTTTGCGCGCGGTGATGTCCGTCACCGCCACCCGGCAGGCCTGCCCCGACTCAAACGCAATGGCCTCCAATTCCACCTCGAGCGGCGGGCGGCCTTCCACTACGAGCGTCACGTCGCAGCTTTGACGGACTTTGCTCTCGAATACCTGCTGGAGAAAAACCCCGAAAGCCGGCCGGCCGGCCGCGGAAACAAAATGCCCGAAGCCCCCGTTAATCAACGCAGATCGTACGATTCCCAGCAGGCTGGCTCCGGCCAGGTTCGCCTCGCGAATGATCCCCTCGCGGTCAAGGGTCAGATAGCCCACCGGCGCGAAATCGTAAAGATCGGTGTATTTCTCCAACAACGCCTCCATCGCTGTCCTTGAATCCTGGAGTTCCTCGTTCTGCATCTCCAGTTCGATCTGATGCACCTCCAATTCGTGGAGCTGCCGCTTGTCGTCGGCGTCACCTTGCTTTGGCGGTTTCTTCGACTGCCGGTCCTTCAGGCGCAAT
>JBEKCX010000762.1:0-4752 GCA_050014655.1 Occallatibacter sp.
GGAGGAGAAAACTCGCCTTACCAGTCACCTTCGGCCTTTGCGGGTAATCCGCTTCTAATGAGTCCAGATCGGTTGTTGGAACAGGGGTTCCTTGGCCGCCAGGACATTGATCTCCCCATCCCCAAGGGCGCGGGAAAGGTGGACTATCCTGCTGCGGCAGACTTGAAGACGCGCTGGTTGTCAAAGGCCTTTGAAAACCACGAGAAAATCAGTCGCGGTGGCAGCCGATCAGATCTCGACGCGTTTGCAAAAGCGGAGTCTTACTGGCTTGAGGATTTTTCGTTGTTCTTGGCCATCCAAGGGAAGGAGGGCACTTCGGATTGGACCCGATGGAGCCAGGATCTGCGAACGCGACAGCCAAACGCCATCCTTCGAGCGCGGAAATCCCTGGCCCACGACATACGTTATCATCAGTTTGTCCAGTGGCAGTTCTTCGTTCAGTGGAAAGAGTTAAGGGCTTACTGCGCGTCCAAAGGAATCGGGCTGATCGGCGATATTCCCCTGTTCGTGGCCCACCAAAGCGCCGATGTCTGGTCCCATCCCGAGCTTTTCAAACTGGATTCTTCTGGAACGCCAGCGGTAGTTGCGGGAGTTCCTCCTGATGATTTCTCCAAGACCGGTCAACTTTGGGGTCTCCCCGTGTATCGCTGGGAAGCGCTTCAAGCGCAGAACTACAGATGGTGGATCGAACGTCTCCGAACCGGATTGGCACGATTCGATGTCAATCGGCTGGATCATTTCATCGGTTTTGTCCGCACCTATGAAGTCTCCGCGAAGGACAAAACGGCGGCGAACGGGTGGTATGAACCCGGCGGCGGAGGCGCCTTTTTTGAAGCTGCCCGCAAAGCCCTTGGGTCATTGCCTTTTATCGCGGATGATCTCGGGGCCATCACTCCTGAAGTGGTGGCGTTGCTCGATCAACTTCAGATTCCGGGCACACGGGTGCTCCAATTCGAGTTCGCCGCAAAACTTCAAACCAATTCAGACCCACCAGCACATTATCCGGTGAGATCGGTGGTCTATACCGGAACCCATGATAACGACACAACGGCAGGCTGGTATGCGAAGTTGCCCGCCGCGCAACGCCAAGCCTTGCAAACGCAATTGGGAGCAAACGATCAGGAGGTTGTCTGGGCTATGATCGCCAAGGCGCTGGCATCACCGGCCGACACCGCCATCATCCCCGCCCAGGACGTTCTGGAGCTTGGCTCGGACGCGCGAATGAATCTTCCCGGAATTGCGAAAGGAAACTGGCAATGGCGCCTCAAGGAGGGCGCGCTGACCCAGGAGCTTGCGCAAAGGCTGCGAATAACAACGATGACGAATGGACGCCTGGGAAGTGGTGAGACCAGTCAAGCTCCTCGGTGTGAGGAGCATGGGGTGAACACCCCATAGCGGGGGCAATGCTCCTGAAACTATTGTCAAGCCATGAAGGACGACCCATTCCGGCCAGTTTGTGAGCCAAGCCGGCGTGCCACTGCATTGCTGGATGAGACCATCACATCGCATTCTGGTGTTGGATGTTTAGACCGCCATGCGTCGGCTGATCACCTTTGCGTTGGTTGGCTCCAACGGCGATGAGAGAACCGCCAGGCACGCCCATGAACTCCACCAGCGTAACATCATTGGATAATCAGGCGATCGTCGCAACCGATCTGACCAAATGGTTTGGCGAAGGCGAAACCAAGGTGACGGCGGTCAATGGGGTCGCCTTGGCGGCTCACTTTGGCGAGATGCTCTTCATCGTCGGCCCCTCCGGCAGCGGCAAGACCACCATGCTCAGCATGATCTCCGGCATCCTCCGCCCCAACTCGGGCAGGGTAATCGTGAAAGGGGCCGACATCTGGACCCTGAACAATGACCAGTTGGCTGACTTCCGCCTGAATACAGTTGGTTTTGTCTTTCAGGACTTCCATCTGTTCCCACGGCTGACCACGGCCGAGAATGTCGCCATTCCGCTGATCCTCAAGCAGCGCGACTGGGACGAATCCATCGCCGAGGCGAGAAAAACCCTCGAGATCGTCGGTCTGAAAGACCGGGGCGAGGTTCTGCCGGTGAAACTTTCGGGCGGCGAGCAACAGCGCGTCGCCATTGCGCGGGCGATCGTCAGCAGTCCGGAAATCTTGATTCTCGACGAACCGACCGCTTCCCTGGACGGTGACACGGGGAGGATGATCATCGCCTTTGTGAAAGAGAAAATACTTAACGAAAATCGCTGCATCATGATTGTCACCCATGATGCGCGCATCAACGAATATGCAGACCGTATCATGCATATGGAAGATGGACGTCTCAGCGCGTTCGACAAAGGCACAGAATGAACGAAACCGAACCGAATCTCGAAGCCGAGGCAGCCACGCCCAAGCCCGAAGCCAAAGCAGCCGAGGTCAAGCCTGAAGCCAAAGCCGTTGAGACTAAACCTCGGTCCTCAGCCGCCGGACCCAAGCCTGACGCCAAGGCGGCCGAGCTTGCGCCTGTTGCCAAAGCCGCCAAGCCCAAAAGGGAATTCAGGAACAAGATTATCTTCACCCTCTCGATATTGGGCGTCCTGGCCGCGGTGGTTGCCGCCTATTTCTTTGGCAAAGAGCGGAAGGCCCAGCCTCCGGTGTTCAAACCGGTCAGCAACCCTTACGACTCGGCGATCTATGCCAATGGCATCATTGAGAGCGAGCAGTCGAGCGGTGAGAACATCAATATCTTTCCCGAAGTTGCCGGTCCGATCACCCAGGTGCTGGTGCGCGAAGGCCAGCAGGTGACGGCCGGCACTCCGCTGTTCTCCATTGACGATTCGGTGCAGAGAGCCACCACCGAGCAGTTGAAGTCGCAAGCGGAAGCCGCCCTGGCGCTTCTGGACGAACTCAAAGCTGAACCGAGGCCGGAGACTCTGGCGATTGCCGTCTCCCAGGTGGGGCTGGCCGAATCCAATCAGAAAGCGGCCCGCGACCAGTACGACAAAGACCGCGCCTCTTATGACAGCGACCCGAAATCCATCAGCAAGATCGTGCTGGACACCGCGGAAGACGCCGTCCATCAAGCCGCAGCCGCCCTGGACGTGGCCCGCAGGCAATACGACCTGACCAAAGCCGGCGCATGGAGTTACGACATCACCAACCAGGCGAAGCAGTATGCCGCGCTCCAGCAAGCTTACCTTTCGGCGAACGCGTTGTTGGTAAAATTCTCGGTCAAGGCGCCGACCAACGGAGTGGTGCTGGCCATCAACGCCGCGTTGGGCAGTTACGAGTCATCGCAGGGCGCCTATAACCCCACGACGGAGTTGTTCGACCCGTTGGTGGTCATGGGAGGAACTCAAGACCACTTGGAAGTGCGCTGTTATGTGGACGAGATACTGATTTCCCAACTGCCCTCCTCGTGGCATATCCGCGCGGAGATGTCGCTCCGCGGGTCCTACACCAACAAGGTGCCGCTGGAATTCGTCCGCGTGCAACCCTATGTCTCTCCCAAGATCGAATTGTCCAACGAGCGCCAGGAGCAGGTGGACTTGCGGGTGCTGCCGGTAATTTTCCGGTTCGAGAAAAAAGATGTCCCGGTCTATCCAGGCCAGTTGGTGGATGTTTATATCGGCAAGGAATAGCGTCCCCGCGCCACCACGCCATCCATTTCCATGAACCACTTTCGATCATCAGTCCAGCGAGGCGCGGGCCTCGGCGCAATCCTGGCGCTGCTGGGCGGCTGTGCCGTGGGTCCTGATTTCGTTCGTCCCGCGCCACCCGATACGGACCGCTACACGCGCGAGGCGCAGCCGGAGGCCACGGTCGCGGCGGACGGCCAGGCGCAGCATTTTACTCCCGGCGCGGCGATCGCCGCCGATTGGTGGCGGCTTTTCCAGTCAGCGCCGCTGGACGCAGTGGTCCAACAGGCCATCTCGAACAACCCAACCCTCCAGGCGGCGGAGGCCAGCCTGCGCCAGAGCCAGGACAACTTGCGCGCGGGTTATGGCTTGTACTTCCCGCAAGGCCAGGCTGGAATTTCCGCCACGCGGCAGCGCACCGCGCCGGCGGAGCAAGGCTCGCAGTCGTCCGGTTCGGTTTTCAACCTCTTCACCGCCAGCGGCACCATCAGCTACACGCTGGACGTGTTTGGCGGCAAGCGGCGGACCGTGGAAGGTTTGCGGGCGCAGGCCGGCTCCCAGCGTTACGAGACCAAGGCGGCTTACCTTGCTTTGACTGCCAATGTTGTCAACACAAGCATTGCGCGCGCCGCCTACGCGGCCCAAATTCGCGCGACCGAACAGTTGATCGAACTGGAGCGCCAGCAACTGCAGCTTGCTGAAACACAGGTCCGGGCGCGCGGTCTGATTGCCGCCAACCAGGCTCTGCTGGCGCCCCTGAAGCAGAATACCAGTCAGGCTGAACACCTGCTGGCGATGCTGGAAGGGGTGTTGCCATCCAAAGCGAACCTGCCTGATATTGACCTGGCCAGCCTCTCGTTGCCGGCTGACCTGCCGTTGAGCCTGCCGTCCGATCTGGTCAACCAGCGTCCCGACATCCTGTCCGCCGAGGCGCTCATGCATGTGGCCAGCGCCAACATCGGCATCGCCACTGCCGCGATGTTCCCCAGCTTCAGCTTGAGCGGCACCTACGGTGGCGCCAGCACCACGCTCGCCAATCTCTCGGCGGTCAGCAAGTTCTGGAGCATCGGCCCGACCGCGACAACGCCCGTCTTTCAAGGCAACAGTTTGTGGTACGTCCGGCGCGCCTCGATAGACGCCTACCTGCAATCGCAGGCAACTTA
>JBEKCX010000763.1:0-6489 GCA_050014655.1 Occallatibacter sp.
GGCAAGGCAAGGCCGCGCCCGGCGGGAAAAAGGACTATCTGAGCCACGGCAGCTTGACCGGGGGATTCGCGCTGGTGGCGTATCCGGAGCATTGGGACCAGTCGGGCATCATGACATTTATCGTCGCCCAAGACGGCAAGGTGTTTCAGCGCAATTTGGGCGAAAAGACTTCCCGGCTCGCGGGGGCGATAAAGGAATACAATCCGGACAGCGACTGGACGCCGGTGCAGGATGAAGGAGTCTTGAGCGCGGTGTCCGAGAAATAATGCCGGCTGTCTCTGCCTAATCCGTAACAAACCATGAATATCCGCCTCCCGACAGCATTAGTTATTCTCGTCTGCACCGCCCTTCAGGCGGGCGCCCAGAATGCAGCCATCGTTTCCCAACCGGCGGCTGGTGGGGCGCTGTTGACGCCCGATGCGTTGGACCAGCTTCTCAAGCCTATCGCCCTTTATCCCGATCCATTGCTGGCCGAAGTATTCACCGCCGCCACGTTGCCCTCGCAAATTGTCCTGGCCGACCGCTATATCGCCCAGGGCGGGGATGTGAACGCGGCCGCCCAGGAGCCTTGGGATCCCAGCGTGCAGGCCCTGGTCCATTATCCCACCGTGCTCAAGTGGCTGGACGACAATCTGGCTTGGACCACCGATGTCGGCCAGGCCTTTCTCAACCAGCAACAGGATGTCATGGTTTCCATCCAGCGGCTCCGCGCGCAGGCCCAGGCGGAGGGAAATTTGAAGAGCACTCCCCAGGAAAACGTGGTGGCCGACGCTGGGACCGTTGAAATCGAGCCAACCGACCCGGACGTAATTTACGTGCCCGTTTATCCGTGGGACACGATCTATGACGATCCTGGTATTTATTGCACTTTCGGAATCGGTTTTCCCATCGGTCCCTGGTTGGGCTACGACTGGGACTGGCGCAATCACCACCTCATCGCCTGGGGAGCGGGGCATCAGCGCCCCGGCGATTGGTGGCAGCGCGCGCCGGGCAATCGCCAGGCTCCGCAGGGGGTTGCGGTATGGCATCCCGCTTCGCGCGTCTCCACCATCGCGTCGCGTAGCGCTGATCGCGGATTCAGCGCGGAGACGTATTCCGCTGCCCGCATGCACATACCGGCCACTCCCGCGCCGCAAGAAGGCTTCCAATCCCGGGCAGGGATTGCTCCGCGAGCCGGCGTTGCGGCGGCGTCTGGAGGCATGATGGTCGGTGGCGCAAGACCAGAGGCATCCCCACGAGAAGCCGCTTCAATGGCAGTGTCGCGGCCGTCAGTAGAGTTTCGTCCCGCGCCTGAGGTTCGGGAACAACCCAGTGTCAGCGCGTTTGGCGGGCCGGAAAGTTCATTCGAGGCGCGCCAATCCAGCGCCCGTGGTTTTGAAAGTCGCAGTTCGATGTCCGGATCATCGTCCGGTTCCGCTCGAAGGCGATGAAGAGAAACAGCGCCCCAAAATGGATCAACGAAATAAACAAATGATTCTTCACAAACCGAAACTCGGCGCCCGCATTAGCCTGATCTTGTTGCTCCTTGCGGGTTGTTGCTCAACCCATCCTGTCTCCGCCGTGGGAAGCGGCGGAGAGCAACGTTTCGCGTCTCCTGACGCGGCGGTGGCTGCGCTGGTGGCCGCCGCGAAGGCAAAGGACACCAATGCTCTCCATTCCATTTTCGGCCCGGAAGGGCGCGATCTGGTTTCCTCGGATGCGGTGCAGTCCGGTAATTCGTTTTCCAATTTCGTGCGGCGGTTGACCCGGAAAGTGGATTTGATGCATAGTTCCGACTCCAATATCGTGCTGCAAATTGGCGCGGATGCATGGCCGTTTCCCATTCCTTTGGCGCAGCAGGGCGGACAATGGTTTTTCGACACGGCGGCGGGCAGGGAGGAAATCCTCAACCGCCGGATCGGCGTGGACGAACTGGCCGCGATCCGCATCTGCCAGGCTTATGTGGACGCCCAGCGCGAATACGCCAGCCAGCCCCGCAACGGCGACGACGTGGTCGAATACGCCCAACGCCTGCGCAGCACCGCCAACACCCACGACGGTCTGTATTGGCACACCGAGCCGGGGGAAGAATTGAGTCCGCTTGGCCCGTTGATCGCGCAATCGCGCGAGGAAGGTTATGAGCACGGGACGAAAATCATGACGGAAGGCCTGGCCCCGTACCGGGGTTATTGTTTTGAGATTCTGACCCAGCAGGGTTCCCACGCGCCTGCCGGCAAATACAAATACATCATCAACGGCCACATGCTGGCTGGATTCGCCCTGGTGGCCTGGCCGGAGGAATGGGGCAATTCCGGAGTAATGACTTTCATTGTCAACCAGACGGGCAAAGTTTATCAAAAGAACCTCGGGGCAAAAACCGCCGCCCTCGCCGCCGTGATGACCACCTACGATCCCGATCCAACTTGGAAGCCAGCCTCGGCGGGCGGCCAATCGAACTAAAATTAATGAATCCATCTATGAAAAAATCCATCGTTCAACTCCCGGAATCACCCAAAATGTATGAGACTGAAAACGACATCTCAGAAAAGCGCCGGTCGGAACTCAACACGCTGATGAACCAGCGGCTGGCGTCGGCTGTGGACCTGCAAATGCAGATGAAGCAGGCGCATTGGAACGTGAAAGGACCGAGCTTCATCGGCTTGCACGAACTCTTTGACAAGGTGGACGAAGCTGTGGAGTCCTACGTGGACATGATCGCCGAACGCATCGTGCAACTGGGCGGCATCGCCGAGGGGACGGTGCGCGTCTCTGCCGCACGCTCGCTGCTCGAGGAATATCCGCTGGTCATGGCCGACGGCCTTGCCCACGTCGAAGCAGTTGCCAAAGCCCTCTCCACTTTCGGGCACGAAGCCCGCAACATGATCAGTGAAGCGGACGAACTGGAGGACGCCGACACGGCGGACCTGTTCACCGAAATCTCGCGTGGAATTGATAAGTGGCTTTGGTTTGTCGAAGCCCATTCGCAGGCGCCGAAATAGAACGCACAACTTTCATCACACAAACCCAATCAGAAAAGCAACAATATCATGAGCACCCCCATTACCGTCCGAGACCTGAGCAAACAAGCCCCGCACAGCCCACGCGAACGCGCCGGCGGATTCGTCATCGCGAGCCGCGCCGTTGACAAATGCCGCGCTGTCCTGGCGGGAACGCCGGGCGAGTATCATTACGATTGTCCGCTGGACAACATGCTTTATGAAGACGTCGGCGCCTGGCTGCAGGCCAGCGGCACGGCAAAAACCCCCGCGGAAATCAAAACCTGGTCCGATGAAATGGAAGCCGGCAGCCCGATGAAGAACCCGGAGCGTCGCGCTCACTTCATTGAGAACTGTTCCAAGCTCGGGCTGAATCCGGAGACAACCACCACCTTTGACTGGCTTGAAGCGGACGACCGCGCGAGCTTCAGCTCCAAGTCCGTGTGTCGGTAACTACGAACCCATGAAAGCAAATCCAATGAAGGACGGGGTCCTGACCGAAAACTCCGCAGGAATCGGCACCGTGACCCGCAAGATGGTGCGGGAGCGCGCGGTGGAACTCGCCGTCATCAACGGCCGCTCCGCGCAGGAGGTTTCGAAATCCGATCGGGAACAGGCCCAACGGGAGTTGACGGGGGAACCGGACACAGACCCGAAGGAGGTGGCGCTGGAATCAGCGCCCGAATCCGAACGCTGGGACCCGGTGCCCGGCTCGACCGGACACAAAGCGCGGGAGGCCCCCAGTGCCGATGAAGACGAGGAGGGCCGGAGCGACAATGAGAGGCTGGTCGAAGAAGGCATCGCCGACGCGGAGCATGACCAAATGCGTCAAGCCAGTCTGAAGACAGAAAGCTAAAACCGCGCTAATCCTCATGTCAAAAACCACAAGTCGCGAAATCCGGCTGGTTTCCCGCCGCAAGGGAATCCCAACCGCAGCCAACTTTGCCATGGCAGAGATCGAACTAGCGCCGCCGCAAGACCAGCAGGTGCTCGTTCGCAATCTCTAGATGTCGGTGGACCCATACATGCAGGGACGCATGAATGACGGGAAATCATACGTTCCGCCGTTCGAGCTGGGAAAACAGATCGAGTGCGGGGCAATCGGCGAGGTCATCGAGTCGGGTGCCAGGGAATTCAAGCCGGGCGATGCCGTCACTTCCAACTTGGGCTGGCGGGAATACTTTAGCAGCACGACCACGCCGTGTCAGGGGTCATCGCGCTTTGGAATGCCGCTTCCGCCGGCTGCGCCAACTTTCGGTGGGGAGCACCTCATAACGGTAGGGTTATACCCCATATCCCGGAGCGAGCCTTGGGCATAGTCTTATCCAACGGGAAAAGTGAAAGAACACTTTGCCGTCATGTTGGCAGCGGATCAGGCGATAAATAGCGAGTCAAGAAGTATTATGACGACGACACCCGAAATCAAAGGCGACTGGAACATCACCAAAGGCAAGTTGAAGCAGAAGTGGGCCAAGCTCACGGATGACGATCTCCAATATGCGGACGGCAAGGGCGACGAATTGCTTGGCCGGATACAGAAGCGCACCGGCGAAGCCCGTGAAGCCGTTGAAAAGGCGATCAAGGAATCCTCCTCCACCGGCTGCTGCCGCAATTAATCGGACACTCCGGGGCTACCGATACCCGATTGTCCGAAGAACTGAAAATGGAAGACCATGTCTAAACCCATCGATTAGGAAGAGAATTGTGAATGAAAACTCCTCGAGTGCGCCAGGAAAACAAGATTTCCGCGAGAGATTTTGGACAAGAGCACCTTGAAACTGTCGGTGCACGGCTCCAAGCCAAAGAGATGGCTGAGTGCATCGCCGTGGAGATCAACCCACAACACCTAATTCAACCGGTTTCGAAGCGGTTCCCAGCATTGGAGGAGCAGGAGATTATCCTCACGCTATTGGATCCGGCAGCCAGGCAGGTGAATCTGGCCGGCAATTTCAATGGCTGGCGTCCGGAGACCACGCCGATGAAGAACACGGGTGCCGGAAAATGGGTGGTCCGATTGATGCTCAGGTCCGGCCAGTATGAATATCGCTTTGTCGTGGATGGCCGGTGGATTGAGGATCCCGGGGCATCTCAACGCGTGGCCAGTCCTTATGGCGGCTTCAATTCCATTCTCAAACTGCCACTGGAAGTCAGAACGTCTATTTTATGACCACGAAGCCCATCCTTCCGCTCTTCGCGGCAATGTTGTCGGTCGCTTGCCTTCTGACCGGCTGCCAATCGCCAAAGGCCGAGGCTCCGTCCGGGAGCATCGCGACGCGAGCGACGCGAAACAACTGCTACAGCTTGCTCCATCAACTTCTGGAGGAACAAAAGGACGTCAGCATGCTGCGCTTCATCAAACCGGAACATGCCGATGTTAAGAACCTGATCAAGAAAATTGCCGCTGCTTCCGGCACCGGATCACAACTACTGGAGGAATTTGCCAAACGTGATCCCTCCCTCAATTTGAGCGACATCCAGCTTCCACCCGGGGAGGCAGCCACACGCGAAGCGATTGCTTCCACCGAGAAAAGGGAATTATTGGGTCACACGGGCGACGAATTCGAGCTTGCGTTGCTTTTGACCCAAACCGAGGCGTTGAACTATGCCTGGCATCTGGCCAAGGTTGCCGGCGAAAACGAGTCTCAACCGGATCGCGCCCGTGCGCTGGCCGGCGTAAGCACAGATATGGAGAACCTCTACCACGAAGTGTTCGTCATGTTGCTCTCGAAAACAAAATGATCTAAAACGAACCAGCTCAGAAATCGGGGGGGGGCCGGAGAGGATCTTGGTAATGCGATGGTGTGAAGTGACCCTTAACAGACCAAGCCCTCTTGAGCGATGATTTGCCGCTCATAACAGCAGTTTATGCTCGCTTTCAAGCACCCTAACTGAAGACCTCATGGTTTGTTCTTGCTCAGATCCACTTCAGACGCAGCAGCCACATCTTCACACCCTGGGTGAGCAGCATGTAGCACACGATCGTCAGCCCCAGCAGGGGCCAGTAGAGACGCGGCAGCATTGAAAACCCCAGGTAGCGGCCAATCGGTGAAAAGGGAATCGCCACGCCGACCGCCATGATGACGACGGTCATCACCGTCAGCGCCAAGGAAGGACGACTAAAAGGGAATCGCCACGCCGACCGCCATGATAACGACGGTCATCACCGCCAGCGCCAAGGAAGGACGACTCTGCAAAAAGGGAATTTTGTTGGTTCGGATGACGTGGATGATCATCGTCTGCGTTAACAAGCTTTCGACGAACCAGCCGGTCTGGAACACGCTGGCGCTGTGAGCCGCGGCCGTTGGCGTTGATGTGTCCCAGCAATGGAACAGATAAAGCATCATAAAATACGTCGTGTAATCGAAGATCGAGGAGCACGGACCGATGAGGACGACAAACCAAGTGAGATCCTTGATGTTCCACTGGCGCGGGGCCGCGATACGCTCGGGGTCCACTGCGTCCGTAGGGATGGCGGTCTGGCTGACGTCGTAGAGCAGGTTGTTGGCCAAAATCT
>JBEKCX010000764.1:0-3101 GCA_050014655.1 Occallatibacter sp.
CCGAAGTTTCGCAGAACAAATCGCTGAATCGCCTGCTCGCAACCGGCAGCAAAATCGAAGACCACTAAATCCCGGTCATCAAAAAACCGCAGGTTTTCCGGGGTGGGAACAACGGGAATGCCCCAGTAACCGATAGAACCGCCTCTTGACCGGTCGTCCTCCTCGATGGCCCACGGCCCTAAGCGCTCATCCATTTCTGCCAAAAGCTTCGGCGGAATCCGGCCGTACGCCTTCACACAGTCGACATCGACGCTCTCAAGCTGTTTCCAGTCTTCGTTGGTCAGGGAATCACCCGAAAAGAAAATGATGGGATTGGTGCGCCCGCCCCACATCTGGTTGTTGTGGGCGATTACGCCATCCACGAGTTCCTCAAATGGGTCTGAGCCGGGAGCAAAGCCGCCGGTGTCAATCAGGAATCCCACCCTCAAAGGGCGTTCCCTGACGAATACGGTGCAGGAGTGCCTGTTCATTTGATTCTTGCGCGTGGCTTCGGGGCATCCAGATACGAACCTTCAGTGCCGTTAGCGGAACTCTTCGATGGCCTGCCGTAGTGGCGACATAAAAACGAAGCGGACGACGGAATAGCCGAACGAGGAGAAAGTGACAATCCGTCAAAGAACGCGACGAAGTCGTCTGACGCTGCCAGAACGCGCTCTGACGGCAGCGGCTGGCAAAATGGGCAGGCGGTCGTGTGCATTCACCGGAGGATGCCACAACGACGAGATTACAGGCAGTAAAAAATCGGCACCTCTTCCATCGGTTCCCGCCAGCCTCAAAGGCATCCTCGGTTTGTAAACATTCCTCGCCCCCGCCGCGCCATCGGGTTTAGGCTCTCTCCCCAGTTCTGCTGACTGTATGACCTTGAGCATGGAAACCTGAAAAACAATCACCACTCAGCCGACCGGATTTCAATCCGATTTCGGCTTGAGCGGGCAACCAACATCCGACCAACCCGGCCCTCTCCCCAAGAAGGCGCTTCGGGATGTTCTGCTGGCCGAGGGCGTGTTTGCCCTAAAACTGTCCGTGGCCTGCCAATCGCTGGACCAGATCCAAGAGGCGTTTCGAAAAAAGCTCGGTCAGAACAGTCTGAAAGCGCGCCGCCGGTATGCTCAATTAATTCTGCGCTGGTTTTTCAGCGATGGCATTGACGGACTGCTCCGGCGGGCGTGGCTGGCCTACGGTGACGAAGCCATCCGCTTTGGGCAGGTCCAGATCAGGCCGCGGCCAGGGAGAACCATCGGACGTGCTGACCAAATGCCACCCATCCGCACGGGCCGGCTTCATGCTGCCAAAGTGCGGCAAGGACAGGAGTTCGATCACCGGCTTCAATTGATAGGCCCATTTCGGCCCGAGATTCCGCGCAAAATCATCCGACGAGTCGAAGCGCAGCATTTCCGCCACGATGCCGAGCTTGGTCCGCCAGAGGCTTCCCGCCCTATTTGCCCAGGAAATCCATCCGCCGATTCCGACGCCGTGGCCACCGCGCCGACCGCCACTTCCAGTGCGTCCTGGATCACCGCCAGCGCCGGCGCCGGGAAGCTGTCTATGGTGCAATGGGATGTTGGGCAATTTCCTGGTGGCACCCTTCCCGCTGACTTTTGCCAGCCTGGGGCAATCATCCGTGATCGGCTGACGCGCAAGTTTCTGTTCTCGTTGCCAGAGGGCGCATTTGTCGTCAGCGACCTTTACCCAGATGGCCGGAGCGCCTTTGCAGAGAAAATGGGAGATTTCAGAACAAGGGGTCATTCATGGAAGCGAGCTGTGGCAACCGGCGCGTCGCAATAGCTCTGCGAGGTCCTTTGGACGGAAGAGGATTTCCAAGAGGCTGTCGAAGGAAATTCCTGACCGGCAGTGGATCGGGCAGGGAAGAGCGGAGAAAGTGAGCGGACTAAAACGGCTCGCTTTTTTGTGCCATGGCGCGGTTCACCCCGGCTGGCGCTGGCGACTGAAGGCCCGCTGGCTGACGACCTGAGGCAGATCTCGGGTGCTGTGCTGCCGGTAATGAGCCGGAATCCCCCCGGCCCGGCGATCTTCGTGGGGGCCAGTCCGTTTCTCCCATCCGGCTTCCAGAAGGGGCGGCTCGACACCCTTGCCGAGGAAGCCTTCGTGGTTCGCACAGACCCGAGCAACGTCTACCTGGCCGGCCACGATGACCGGGGCACGCTTTATGCCGTCTATTCCTTTCTCGAAGACCACCTGGGCGTGCGCTGGTACGCGCCCGACGCCACCGTCCTGCGGCCCCAAGACGTGGTGCGCGTTCCGGAT
The DNA here is from genome assembly GCA_050014655.1 of Occallatibacter sp. GTDB lineage: Bacteria > Acidobacteriota > Terriglobia > Terriglobales > Acidobacteriaceae > Telmatobacter. Next base: position 2,266 of record JBEKCX010000764.1, read on the forward strand.
CTGGATGAGACTCAGGCCCCGGCCTTCAGCTATCGGGACACGGACGAGGCCATGGTTTTTGGAAAGGGTCAATGGGATGCCCACCTCAAGCTCAACGGCGTCAGTGTTCCCGACCAAGCCGAACTGGGCGGCATCAACCGCCTCTTCAACGGGGCGGAGAACTTCTACAGCCTTGTCCCGCCCAATCGCTATTTCGCCGACCACCCCGATTACTACAGCCTGGTGGACAGCAAGCGAAAGTCCTCGCCGGACTCACAACTGTGCCTGAGCAGTCCGGGCGTTTTCAAGGTGGTGGTGGACGCCCTGGTGGCGGACGCGAAGTCCAACCCAAAAGAGCTGACCCTGGGCCTTTCGCCCAACGACGCCGAACACGGAAACTGCGAGTGCGACGCCTGCCGGGCCGCCGATGCGAAGTTCGGCTCCCCGGCCGGGACGCTGCTGGACTTCGTCAACAGGGTTGCGGCGGCGGTGCAGGCGGAATTGCCGGATCGGAAGATCTGGGTGGAGACGCTGGCGTACCAATACACCCAGAAGGCCCCCACCCCCGGCACCATTGCGCCGGCCAGCAACGTGCTGGTCTGTTTGGCCCCCATTTACGCCTGTGACGGCCACCCGCTGGCCAGCGACCCGCAGAACAAAACGTCCAACGAGGCGCTCCTGGCTTGGAAAAAGGTGGCGCCGGGCCACCTGCTTATCTGGCATTACGGGGTCAATTTCGCTCATTACCTCCAGCCCTATCCCAACTGGGACGAACTGGGCGCCGACATGGCTTATTACCGGGACAATGGCGTCTCCGGGATGTTTTGTGAGGGCGACTACCAGGGCAAGTGCGATCT
>JBEKCX010000765.1:0-2589 GCA_050014655.1 Occallatibacter sp.
GTCAGGACCACTTGCGCGCGCCTATCGCACCGGACTGAGGCAGCGCAGGAAACAGACGCCGGAGCCACACGCAGGACATGAGCGCATGAAAAAGAAATCTTCACCGAGCCGCCGACGGAAAAAGCCGGCCGCAGTTGCTTCCCTGGGTACCCCCGCTCCGCTCGTGGGAGTTTCGTTCCCCGTCGTTGGCATTGGCGCCTCTGCCGGAGGATTGGAGGCTTTGGAGCACTTTCTGTCGCGTGTGCCGAAGAACAACGGCATGGCTTTTGTCATCGTGCAACATCTGGACCCCACACGCAAAGGCATCATGCCCGAATTGCTCCAGCGCACCACCAGCATGAAAGTGGTCCAGGTCAAGGATCGGACCCCGGTCCAACCGGATCGGGTCTATGTGATACCGCCCAACAAAGACATGTCCATCCTGCACGGGGTCCTGCACTTGCTTGAGCCTGTGTCGCCGCGCGGCCTGCGGCTGCCGATAGATTTCTTCCTCCGCTCCCTGGCGCAAGACCAGCAGGAGCACAGCATTGGCGTCATTCTGTCGGGGATGGGATCGGACGGCACGCTGGGGTTGCGGGCCATCAAAGAGAAAGGGGGCGTGGTGCTGGTGCAGGATCCCACGACAGCCAAATTCGACGGCATGCCGCGTAGCGCGATTGACTCGGGGCTGGCAGATATTGTGGCCCCGGTGGACGATCTGCCGGGGAGGATACTGGCCTACCTGAAGCGCACTCCCCTGGTTCATGCCGCCGAACAGAAGCTGGAGGACAAAACCCAGAGTGCCCTGGAAAAGGCCATCATTTTGCTGCGCACCCACACGGGCCATGACTTCTCCCTCTACAAGAAGAACACTTTCAACCGTCGAGTCGAGCGGCGCATGGGCATCCACCAGATCGGCAAAATCAGCGATTACGTCCGCTATCTGCAGGAAAACTCGCAAGAACTGGATTTGCTCTTCAAGGAGCTGTTGATTGGCGTGACGAGCTTTTTCCGCGATCCCGCCGTCTGGGAGGAATTGCGCATCAAAATTCTGCCCGCGCTGATTGCCAGCCGGCCAGACGGTCATGTCCTGCGGACCTGGGTGCCCGGCTGCTCCACCGGAGAGGAGGCCTATTCGTTGGCCATGGTGTTCAAGGAGGTGATGGAAAAGATCAAACCCAGGAAGAACATCAAGCTGCAAGTCTTTGCCACCGACCTGGACAAGGATGCGATTGACAAGGGCCGCCAGGGCATTTACCCGGAAAATATTTCTGCGGACGTTGGCCCGCAGCGAATGGGCCGGTTCTTTACCAAGGATGAACACGGCTGCCGGGTGACGGCGGAGATTCGGGAGATGGTTACTTTTGCCCCGCAGAGCATTATCCTGGATCCACCCTTCACCAAGCTGGATATTTTGAGTTGCCGCAATCTGCTGATTTACCTGGCTACGGAAGTGCAGAAGAAGCTCATTCCGCTGTTTCACTACAGTCTGACGCCGGGTGGCATCCTGATCCTGGGAAGCGCGGAGACCATCGGGACCTTCACCGACCTGTTTACGCCCCTCAACAACAAATTGCGGGTCTTTCAGCGGAGGGAGCCCGCGTTGCCGCCGGAGCCAATTGCGTTTCCGTCGTCCTTTGCCTCTCCGTTGCCCGACGGGATCGAGCCACGCCCGGCGCCAAGAACACCGCTCAGTCTCCAGTCTCTGGCGGATCAGTTGATTCTGGAACATTACGCCCCGCCCGCGGTGCTGGTGAACGAAAAGGGGGACATCCTTTATGTGAGCGGCCGCACGGGCAAATACCTGGAACCCGCCTCGGGCAAAGCCAACTGGAATATATTTGCCATGGCCCGCGAAGGCCTGCGCTACGAACTGGGCAACGCTTTCCACAAAGCTCTAAACCAGGGAGCTTCCGTAATCGTTTGTGGGCCCAAAATTGGGACCAATGGCGGTCCGCAATACGTGGATATAACGGTTCAACGACTTGAGCAGCCGGAATCACTGCGGGGCCTGGTGATAATTGTGTTCGCCGATGGGGCCGCGCCCCTGGAAACAAAAACATCGAGCCGCGTTGGGAAGGGCGGAAAACCCCCGGCCCATAACCCCCAACTGGAGGAACTGGAGCGGAAGTTCCAGCAGGCCCGGATGGAGGCGCAAACCGTGCGCGAAGAGATGCAGACCTCGCAGGAAGAGCTCCGGTCCACCAACGAAGAAATGCAGTCCACCAACGAGGAACTCCAGTCCACCAACGAGGAACTGACCACCTCTAAAGAGGAAATGCAATCGCTGAACGAAGAACTCCAGACGGTGAACACGGAGTTGCAGGCCAAGGTGGACGAGTTGTCCCGGTCCAACAATGACATGAAGAACCTGCTCAACAGCACCGATATCGCCACGCTCTTTTTGGATGGTGATCTCAAAGTGCGGCGCTTCACCACCCAAGCCACCAAGATCATCAAGCTCATCGCCGGCGACGTGGGCCGCCCCATCACCGACCTTGCCTCCGACCTGCTCTATCCGGAACTGACAACCGACGCCCAGGAGGTGTTGCGGAAGCTGGGCTTTGTGGAAAAGCCGGTGAACGCGCGGGATGGACGCTGGTTCACGGT
>JBEKCX010000766.1:0-2735 GCA_050014655.1 Occallatibacter sp.
GGTCAGGATCGCATGAGAAATCACCGGGGTCGGAGTGTATTCGTCCCCCTCGGCGAGCATCACCTCCACTCCATTGGCCGCCAGCACCTCAAGCGCGGTGGCGCAGGCCGGAACCGAAAGCGCGTGCGTATCAATACCGAGAAACAGCGGACCATCGGTTCCCTGCCGCTTACGATACAGGCAAATCGCCTGGGTAATCGCAAGGATGTGCCATTCGTTGAAGGCCAGCTTGAACGACGAACCGCGATGCCCGGAGGTGCCAAAGGAAACCCGTTGTGCGGGCACGCCGGGATCGGGCACCCCCGTATAGTAGGCAGTGACGAGCCGTGGCACATCCACCAGCATGCCAACAGGGGCCGGCTTGCCTGCCAAGGAACTTATTTTCATGGTGTATTGTTCGGTGGCGTGTATTCGAGTGCCGCCACTTTGGCCAGACGGCGGCGATGACGCTCCGCCCCGCAGAATTGCGCGGCGAGGAATCCTTGGACCAATTCCCAGGCCAGCGCGTGACCCACAACCTGCCCTCCAAGGCAAATCATGTTCAGATCATCATCCTCGACGCCCTGGTGCGCCGAGAAGCATTCGTGAATCAAACTCGCCCGCACACCCGCCACCTTATTCGCGCAGACCGATGCCCCAACCCCGCTTCCGCAAATGGCCACGCCCCGCTCCACCTCTCCGCAGGCCACCGCGCGGGCCAACGGCACAACATAATCCGGATAATCATCCTCCGGGTTCGGCTTTCGGTCCCCAAAGCCGGTCACCTCGTAGCCGGCTTCCCGCAACTTCCCGGCCAGAAACTCCTTTAACTCCCAACCTCCGTGGTCGGCGGCCACGCCGACGCGCTGGCACCTTCTTGTCAATCCTGTCAGCGGCTCGCTGGGCGCGTTCACTTCTGGTGCTCCAGTGTCTCCGGCTCGGTGTTATCGAGGATTCCTCTCGTGCGGGCGGTCTCCGCCAGTTGCGCCTTGAGTTCGCCGTCCTTATGGCCGTTGCCGCGCTCCTGGCCCAAGCCCATGGTCAGCGCCGTCATCCCGGCCAGCCCGCCGAGTTGCATGGATTCCACGGCAGTGCTGGGAACAATTACAATAGTGGCATTCTCCTTCAAACCCTCGTAGAGCATGTTCATGGCCCGCAAATGAAAGGCAATCGGATTGTGCTCGTAGCTCTTGCCAGCTTCGGTAAATTTCTCCGCTATCTGCCGCTCGGCATCACCCAGGATCACCCGGGCCTGGCGCTCCCGTTCCGCCTGTGCCTGCATGGACATCGCATCCTCCAGCCCAGAGGGAATCAAAACATCCTTCACCTCCACCGAAATAACATTGATGCCCCAGGGTTCGGTGCGCTCATCAATGATCTTCTGCAACAGATTGCTGATTTTGTCGCGGCCTTCCAGCATGTCCGAAAGCATGGTCTTGCCGATGACGTCGCGCAGGGCGGTTTGAGAGGCCCAACTGATGGCGCTTTGGTAATCCGCCACATCAAGGGCCGCCTTCTTGGGGTCCACGACTTTCCAAAAAAGCACGGCATCCACATCCACCGGCACCGTATCTTTGGTTAGGGTCTTTTCCGCCTTAAAACCGGTCGTAATGACGCGGGTGTCGATCCAGTAAGGGATCGCATCAAGGACCGGAATAATGAAAAACAGTCCCGGCCCCCTCAGAGCGTGGAAGTGGCCCAGACGCAAAATCACGGCCCTATCCCACTGATCAGCCACCTGAATTGCCGAAGCAACGATCAGGGCCAAAATAAAGGCCCCGACTCCAATCCCGACGGCTTCCAAGTTGGCCGCAACTCTATATCTGGCGTATGCCAACGCCGCGCCGACGCCTAAAATTACAAAGAAAACCAATACTGCGAACGACCTGTTTTGTTTCATGCAAATAATCTCCGTGAATTGTTTGTTTCGTCTGCATGACGTTAATTGCCGGCGGGTTTATTGATGATGCTGCAACGTCTCCGGATTGGTGCGGCTGAGGATTTCCTTGGCTCGGGTGATCTCATCCGCGGAACCGTGGGCAATCAGAAGGAACTTGTCGGTTTTGAGAGCCGTCTCGTATTGCAGTATGCTGTCCTTGGGAATGCCCAGGCTGTACAAGCCGGCCCCAAGCGCGCTCAGACCGCCCACCACGACGGCGCCTTCCAGCGCCCCGACGATCCAAGCGACGAGCGGTCCCGCAATCACCAGCGGCCCAATGCCGGGAATCAAGAAGAATGCGGAACCAAACAGCATTCCCCAAAGCCCGCCCCAGAAAGCTCCCGTTTTTCCCCAATATTTCATGCGGTCGCCGACATTGTAATAGCCGACCACGTGCTCATCGGTGTGATAGTCGCGTCCGACAATCGACAATTTCTTCATATCGAAACCGGATTGCTGCAGTTCCTTGATCGCCGCTTCGGCAGCCAGGTGCGATGGATAAATCGCCACAATGGAATCGTTCTTAGTCATGATCTTTCTTTCGCTTAATTGTTCATTTGTTCATGATCTTTCTTTCGCTTAATTGTTCATTTGTATTCTTGGTGTGTGTCAATACAGCCACTCGCTGGTGCGTCCATAGAGCGAAGATAATGCCGGCAAGCGCGCGGGCGCTATGGGGTGTTTTACCCTACATGAGGACAAAACCTGCTCGTCGGTTCCAGCCACAACCCGAAACGATGGTCAACTGGACGCTGCTTTCAATAACCCCCGCGCTGATGGCGTAGCGGGTGAGGCCGGCGGTGTCGTGGATGTTGAG
>JBEKCX010000767.1:0-3130 GCA_050014655.1 Occallatibacter sp.
TCTGTCCATGTAAGAATGAAATATTAATAATAAGGAGAAATAAATGGTAACTGAAATTAGTAACGAGCAGATATACAAGCATTTTGAAAAACAACAAAATACTCAATATGGTGGTAACTTTGGACAATTTGAGCCTTTTTTACTGCAGAATCTATCCAGTTTAGAGTTATGCCCGAAATGTCTTCAACCGCATGGCAAGATGCGGCTCTGGTATGGTGCATGGGTTGAGCAGCATTGCGATTGTGAGAAAAAGGATGATGCCAAATGGGGCGATGGCAGGGATTTTAATTTAGGATACGAGACATGTTATTGCTGCGGATTGGAAGTACTCGAAAGTGGCTCCAAGTGGTCTCCATTTGTCTGTCAGGATTGTAAGAAAGCAATTTTTCAGTTTAACGATGCTGTTGGCACTTGTGTTATCCCTTTCGGGAGACACCATTTTCTGAACAGCAGATGGTTTAACAGATCTGTTCCACTATATGAGCCGCCGAGTCTTTTTTCCAGTGAATCAAAATCGCTAGGCGAACTCATGGACAGAGAGCGCCAACATAAGACATTGATTCTTCAACATCAATTAAAAATACTGACGCTCCCTGTGGATGCCACCTTGATGATGCTTTTAAAAGCGTCTCTCAGTGTCGATCAAAAAAAAGCCAAACAAGAAGCACTATTGAGCCTTATTGCATCCATTTTACATGACCCCCCTAAAATAATTCCATGCGCACCACATATTCCTAAAATAGAATCCACCTTTATTACAGAACCGGAATTATCATGTGTATTTTATACGGTTGTAATCAGGAATGAAGCCATAAATCAAAAATACGAAGGCGGGATAAAGGCTTTTGTCGCTAAACATGGGGTCAAATACAATAACGATCTAAGCGTGATGATAGTTATGGCACCGGGTGATCTAGAAGTCATTGAGAAGATGCTTAAAAAATTAGACTTCAAGCGGGAGGAGGATTTCACATGGTTTAAAGCTAGTGAAATAGCCTGGAGAAAACCAACCGTTAAAAGTATTCCGTTTAAGGTTAAATGGTTAAAAGGTTACTGTTCTAAAGGCCGTGCGTATGTGTCACTAAAAAGGAATTGAATTAAACACTGGCCTATTTAGGAATAAATCGTAATTATCGAGCATAATTTGAACATCTGATTGCAGTTGAAAAATGATTAGAGCAATCGCGCGTGAGATCATTGGCTCCATCTATGAATTTCATGGAACAAAAACCATACTTATTTCAGCCTGCCTTCGGTCACATTTTCAAATGTCGAAGCATATTCTGTAGAACTTAACACAGTATCATAAAGACCTATATCTTTATCCTCCTGCTTGTTTACTCCGATATATACAAGGCTGGCATCTTCATATCTCTTGAATTTATATACTGCGTCATTCATTAAAGCGCTGTTGAAAACTCCTAGGCTGACAAGCAGCTCAAAATCTTTGTGCAATAAAAACGACTGCTAAAGACCTTGAAATAGTTATCGAAAGAAAGTTATATACTTTAATTCAGTGGAGATATAGGAGACTTGATATGAGGTATAATTACGCATTGGGCTGGGGTTATTGGGGCGGTTTACTGACAGCTTTCGTAGGCATAGCGTTTATTGTTCTGGTCATCTGGGCATTCGGGCGTGCAATCGGTCACCATAATTCCACCACAAAACAAACACCACTTGATATTGCAAAAGAGCGGTATGCCAAGGGCGAAATCAACAAAGAGCAGTTTGAACAAATTAAAAAAGACCTGAAAGATTAGATTGATTACATTCATCGGCACGTTAGACGCCCACAATTCCAAAGGAACAAATATACAAAGTAAACTGTAATAAGGGTTGTAAAAATGAGTGATTCTCCTGGTCAAAAGGGATGGGCATCCGGTAGCACTGCAACCCTCTATCTCCTCGGGGCGATCCATCTGGGGCTATTTGCGTTTGCGACAGGACAGGTACCATCCAGTTCAGCACCTTTTCTTGGTTTCTGGATATTAGGTTGTGCAGTCGCATTACTACTACTGGCCATGGTTGAATTACGTCGTGGTGAGGTTTTTACTGGTACTATTGGCATGGTCTTCGGCGGTTTGTTGGGGCTGGGAGCGGCGCTCTCATTCATCCGGTCAATGTGGACCCCGGGTATCATGCCTATCGATGGCTGGTGGTTTCTCAGTGCTGGTATAATACTCTTCTTGCTTTTGCCCGCCGCATGGCATATTTCCCGGTTTCTGTTTGGTGGACTGACCGAAATCGGCATTACATTGACAATCCTTGGCTTGGGTATGATTGGAGTATTCCGTTCGCCTGAGATGCCATTAAAAATTGCTGGTTGGGGTGCGCTGATTTTTGCTATTTTTTGCTGGTACAACGCCACCGCACAGATGGTAAATACTATATATTGCAAAAAGATATTGCCCCTTTAATTTAAACTAAAACGATTTGAATCTTTGGTTAGACTTTCAAAGGAGCCTTTAGCCCGTGAAATGGAAAGACGAGATAATTAGTATCATTGAACAAAAGGAGAAGGCTGATTTAAAAGAAGCTGCAAAGTTATTTCGGGCCGCCGGCCGTAGTGGGCCATGCAATCATTTTCACCCATTCCCACCTGAATGCGGTTTGAAACAAGAATTGGACTGTTTGACTTGCCCCCATTACCAACCTCAGGAAACTGTTGGCAATTTAGGCAAAGGCTTCGCTTGCTACGAGGATGGTAAAGTAGTTCACCTCGTCGACGACATTGAAAGTGACGGATATTATCGCTCTGGAAGTTGTTTCTGTAATCGTTTACCGGATGAAGCAGTTGACGCCGTAGAAATTTATCCGGTTGACACGTTTGAAGAGATAGTCAACGAATTTGGCGAAGAGAACATCTGCAAAATTTGCCTCAAGAATTTTAGGAATGGCATTCCGAGATAATCTTTACCCTTAACAGCACGGTCTAAGTGGACATATCATGCGGTGATTGTTTTGATTTGAGATCTATCCTTTTACTTCGGTAATCTCAATCATAATATTTTCTGGTGTCATGAGATAAACCAATTTCACACCGGGAGGACCAACGTTTTGCATGATTGTAGCTCTTTCAGCAATGGCTCTTTTTATTAATAACTCGGCATCATCGGTCCTTATGCCT
>JBEKCX010000768.1:0-3022 GCA_050014655.1 Occallatibacter sp.
ATGCTTTATCGGCAGTCAAAGTATTTGTTTCACCTGAAACCTTATTTTTACTTTCATGCCCTCGATTTTTGGGTCTTGAACCTGAAAAATAAAAGACCGTCAATAAGACTACAATCCCTGTTAAAATATAAACGACTATTATAAAAACTATCGCTAAATCACCTGTGTTTTGAGTCATCCCTTATTTCTCCTATTTGGTGGCCACCATCGGCGTGAAAATCTTATTTACTAATAGCGGTTCCAGATTTTCTTACGTACTCTTTTATTTTTTTATCACCCGTCTTATTATTCTTTGATCATAAGGTTGGCTATCAATGCTATATTGACCCTAGAAAAGTTTATCATTTTGTGCTTTGTTCAATACGTCAAGCACCTCGTAAAACCCACTTATTCCCATTTCTTTATGCAATTTCATTAGTATTTTGGCGCGCCTATCCATTTCAGCATAGATTTGCTGTTTTTTATGACTCGGAATTCCAAGTTTTGGGGCGATTTTATTCTCCAAAATATAACTTGTCATATATCCTGTGAATTCGAATCCATCAGTTTCTTGGTTCCATTTAAAACTTTCAATAAAAGAAAATGATTCCAGGGCACTATCGTAACCCACTATTTCTGATATACCAGTAATCCGCCTGCCGAGTTTGCCATTAGGTAATTTCACTTGACTGGTGAGGATTACCACATTAAGATTATCTACATAGTTTTTCGGGACTAAAATGGGATCACCTGTTATTCTTTGAATAAGCTTTTCCACTGAGGCCGCATGAAATGTGGCCATTACCGAATGCCCAGTTTGCATAGCCTGGAAAGCAACATTACCTTCGCGACCCCTAATTTCACCAATCATTATTTCATTGGGACGCTGTCGCAAAGCAGCTTTAAGAAGATCAAATATGGTTACCCCGCTTGCCTCTCCTTCTGTCTTGTTGGTCTGTACGACTTCTCTAAGCCAATTTTTGTGAGGTACCTGCAACTCTGGTGTATCCTCAATTGTAATAATCTTAGCAAGTGGGGGTATAAAAGTAGTAACAGCATTCATGAGAGTTGTCTTTCCCGAAGCGGTCTCACCGGAAACGAAGACATTCATTCCGTTACCGATTACTAGGGAGAGGTAGGCAAGAATTTCGTAATTCAGTGTGCCAAAATCAAGGACTTCAAAGATAGATAACGGTATTTCGTTAAATTTGCGGATACTAAAATTAGAACCTCGCTTTGAAACTTCATTTCCAAAAACAATGTTTATTCTTGACCCATCAGGAAGAGTTGCATCGGATATGGGGTTTTTATAACTAACCGGTTTCTTGACTCTTTCCGAAAGCCATTGCACAAAGCTGTCAAGCTCATCATTAGTCGAAAAGATGACAGCACTGCTAAGACTTTTAAATATTTTATGCTCGACGAAAACGTTTCCAGTTCCGGAACAACTTATATCCTCTATGTAAGGATCAACAATTAACGGATCAAGAATCCCTAGTCCAAGTTTATCTCGAACAAACAGATACCGTAGGGCCTCTAATTCGCGTTGAGTCACTTTGAGTCTGACTATTCCAGCATCTTTACTAAGAAACCCCAAATATTTGTTGAATAAACTTATTTTGGGCTGATCAGTTACAGTCGTAACCCTGTCAACTAATGCAAGCATTTGCTTTTCCCTATCTCCATCGACGTCAAGCTTTTTAAGCTTTCGGCCAAGCTCAAGGATTTTTGTCTCTAACGATTGCATTATTATTTTATGGTCCATATTTAAAGTCGGTTCTATTGGGATGTAGAAGTTGCGTTCTCGATTTTTATTGAAAAGGATATGGACAAAAACACCATTTTTATGAGCTGGGTATATCAGATTGGGTTTTTTGTTATCTCCCATTTTACGGGTCAATTCAGGACAATACTCCGGCATACCAATCTCAGCGATAGGCAGTTGCTTTAGATATTCGAGCAAATGTGCATTTTCTGTAACTACTCTCTTAAATGCCTCAGGTAGTCCTTCAAATATGTTGACTTGCACGGTCTCTTGATAACTTTCCCGATTTTCTTTAATTGCGGCAGGTTCTGTCGCGGTGACCATATATTACCTCCTAAAACACGCCATCCATTTGAGCTCGATTAAGGACCTCCAAAACTTCGTAGAAGCCGGTGATGCCTTTTTCTTTATGCAGCTTCTCAAGTACTTTGGCTCTTTTTTCGAGTTCTTCATATATCTTTTGTTTTTTGTTAGAGGAAATACCAAGCTTAGGAGCTATTTTGTTTTCAAGGATATAACTGGTCATAAAACCCGTGAAGTCAAAACTATCTGTAGCTTCGTCCCATCTAAAGGCATCCACAATATTGAAAGTCTGAGAAAATGGGTCCCATCCCACAATTTCCGACACGCCTGTAACGCGCCTTCCCATCTTGCCGTTTGGAAGCTTGACCATGCCCATGATTAAAGCAATATTCAAGTTATCGATATAGGTCTTTGGTACCAATATTGGATCACCAGTAATACGCTGAATCAGTTTCTCCATAGAAGCAGCATGAAATGTTGCCATTACTGAGTGCCCAGTTTGCATAGCCTGGAAGGCAATACTTCCTTCCGAGCCTCTAATTTCACCTACAATTATTTCATTTGGTCGCTGTCGCAGAGCCGCTTTGAGAAGGTCAAACATTGTAACAGCTCCGTTAGCATCTACAGCTTTGGTACTTTGAACTACCTCGCGTATCCAGTTTTTCTGGGGCACCTGCAATTCAGGTGTGTCTTCTATAGTGATTATTTTTGCCATGGGACTAATAAAAGTCGTGAGGGCATTAATTAATGCGGTTTTACCGGAAGCTGATTCGCCCGCGACAAAAACATTCATGCCGTTATTGATAACTAGATACAGATAAGCCAACATTTGGTAGTTAAGTGTTCCAAAGTCAACTATTTCGAATATAGATAGTGGTGTTGCGCTAAATTTCCGTATGCTAAAATTCGATCCGCGCTTGGAAACGTCTCGGCCAAAGACAATATTTATCCGCGACCCATCAGGAAGAGTTGCAT
>JBEKCX010000769.1:0-3001 GCA_050014655.1 Occallatibacter sp.
GAAATTTTACAGAAGCATGGAATTACCCTTGAGCAAGCTCTTCAGAAGTTTCAAATCTATTGTACTGGTGGGGAGAAAAAATGAAAACTTCTAAGATTAATGTGCATTACATTACCAGGGTCGAAGGGCACGGAGATATCGTCCTGAACGCGGTTGACGGAGAGATAGAAGAATTAAAATGGAAGGTCATCGAAGCGCCGCGATTTTTTGAGGCAATGCTACGCGGTCGAAATTACAACGATGTCCCAATCATTGCATCCCGAATATGTGGAATATGTTCTATCGCTCATACTATTGCCTCTGTGAAAGCCGTTGAAGCTGCATTTGGTATCAATCCAACTGAGCAAACGTTAACCCTCCGTAAATTGCTTCATAATGCCGAATACCTGGAAAGTCATGTTTTACATACATTGTTTTTGGCAGCGCCTGATTATCTCGGTGTGTCCAGCGTTTTTCCATTGGTAGAAACACATAAAGATATTGTCGTGATGGCTTTAAGACTGAAGAGGTTGGCCTATAACATGGCGGAAATAATAGCCGGCAGAAAGACGCATCCGCTAGGATGTGTGGTCGGTGGTTTTTCGATGACTCCTGACATCAACGCCTTGAAAGATATTAAGCAAAGGCTAGAAGCGGCAAGGGGCGATTTAGAGATTATAGTGAAGTTGTTCAAAACATTGGAGATACTATCGTTTGAACGCGAAACGGAATACATTGCGCTCAAAGATTCTCGGGAGTATGCTCTCGTCAATGGAGACATAGGATCAACGGATTCTCAGACCCTTCCAGTGAGTAGCTACCTGGGAGTTACGAATGAATTTTGCGTACCGTGGTCTACTGCTAAATACACCAAACATAAACGTGATTCTTACATGGTCGGCGCTTTGTCACGATTCAATTTAAACCATGGGCAACTGTTACCGCAGGCGAAGAATGCTGCTGTTGAGCTTGGTTTAATTGCTCCCAATTACAATCCTTATATGATTACTGTAGCCCAGTTAGTTGAAACAATCCATGTCATTGAGGATTCCATCAACATAATTAAGCATTTGGAGTCAACAGGTTTGAAAGAAGAAACCCCGGTAGTCAAAGTCAAAGCGGGAAGAGGGGTAGGGGCGGTAGAGGCTCCACGAGGTTTACTGATCCATGATTACACTTTCAATGATAAAGGAATTTTAACAGCGGCAAATTGCATTATACCTACAAACCAAAACCACAATAACATTCAAAAGGATATGGAAGCATTGGTACCCGGTATTTTAGATCAAACTGAGGATGAGATCAGGCGTAAATTGGAGATGCTGGTCAGATCCTACGACCCATGTATATCATGTTCTACACATCTTCTGAAAATATCTTTCACAAACAAACAATAGTCCAATTTTAAATTTTGTTTTGAAAAAAGGTTATTCACGGTAAGGTGGAAGACTAACTGTAAAAGTGCTGCCCTTCCCGAATTGACTTTGTACTTCTATGTTGCCTCCATGGCTTTGGATTATCCCGTAGGACACTGCAAGTCCCAAACCGACTCCTTTCACCTCGTCTTTGGTTGAAAAAAATGGAGTAAATAATTTATCCATGTTCTCCGGCGGAATACCTTCCCCAATATCCTGGATGGCAACTTTGACGAGACCACCATCGGTAAATGAGATTATTTTCAATTCGCCGCCATTCGGCATTGCCTGAATTGCATTGACAATCAGGTTGATCAGGACCTGTTGGAGCTGTCCGCTGTCACCTTTGACTAGAGGCAAAGAAGGAGTTTCTTCCCTGATAAGTTTTATTTTAGTCAATTGCGCTTGATGCCCGACCAGGGATATTGCCTGGTCGATTATTTTGCTGATTTCAATCGGTTTTAAGTCCGGTGGTTTTTGCCGGGCAAAGTCTAGCAGATTGCTGACAAGCTTTGATGAGTGTGTTATAGCAAGGTCCATTTTCGATAAAATATCCAACGCTTTGTTTCTGTCAAGAGAGCTGTTTAATATCGATTTCTGTAATAGTCTTGTGTAAACAAGCAACCCTGCCAACGGATTGTTTATCTCATGCGCTATCGAAGCGGAAAGCTGACCCAGAGATTTCATTTTTTCTACTTGAATTAGTTGTTTCTGGGTTCTTTCCAATTCGTCCACATAGCTATTCAGGGTTTCGTTCAAACTGACTATTTTTTTATAAGCTTCCATCTGATCTTCAAAATAGTTCAACGACAAAGCGACCAAAGAGCTGACTAGGAAAGGAAAAAACAGGTACACGAAAGACCTGACCAACACATAAGGGGCAAGGTAAAAAGGCAAGACGTGAGGAACTAATATGGCGACAAATACAATGCTCCCAATTATGGCCCCCTTTCCTCGATAAACGATGGCACCGTAAATTAATGGCGCGAAAAGGAAAATCACGTAAACATCGTAATAATTATGAAAAACCAGATAAGTTAGACAGATGAAAAGAGCGACCATTAGAGACATAATCAGGAAATGGATGTTATTAATGCCTTTAGTGACTTTTAAATTCACAAGCCACTCAACAATTTTGGTCTGTGTTTTCTTTTTAGGTGGGCTGCTATTGGCTGTTTCACCAATTGTTTTCATTTATACGCTGGCTCATTTATCTTTTGCTGATTTGGGTAATTACTCAACATCATACACCTTGTCTAAGTGTTTTTCATTGTCGCGAAATGGAGTTTTAGAAGATTTTTTCATTTCAGTTCTATGTCATAAATATGTGAACTGATGATAGACTCAGCTATGCATCCACTCGTCAGCTCCAAATTTTAGGGAGAATACATGATCTTAGAAGCCGAAATCAAGGCTTTAAAGACTAGAATTGAAAGAAGAAGGACTACCCACCAGGCATCGAATCAGGAAATATTTGCAGGATTGTCCTGTGTGCCGAAAAAGAGAAAATCAAAATAATTCAACTCACTTTTCTAATCCGCAGCCATATTACATTTTAGTACCGTTATTTATCAATTTTCTTGAGATATTTGTTTACCAGTAAGACT
>JBEKCX010000770.1:0-3275 GCA_050014655.1 Occallatibacter sp.
GATTATTAGTCGACCACCAGGGGCAAGAATGCGAAACGCATGACGCCAGACCTTGTCCAATTCCTCCAAGAATACCTCGTAATCTTCCACCAGTCCAAGCTGACCCTCTTGAACAGGATATTTTTTCAATGTCCAGTAGGGAGGTGAAGTCAATACCAACTGAACGCTCGCATCGCGGATTGCCTGCATGAACCTGCTATCACCTTGTATTAACTGATGACGGGTTGAGACCTTCTTTACTGCGCAATCAATCGCTTTCAACATTTTAGCATTTTTGGCAATAGCTGGAATTGCTCTTTGCCCCGCCTGCCTAACAAACTCCTTTACCTCATTAGGTACGAGGGAATCAAGTGTGATCTCTGTTCCATGCGTTGTGTTTAAGGTAAAATTGGCCTCAATGACAGCTCGGTTGCAAGAAATCTCAGATTGGTTGTCCATATCTTTATCAAAACAAGTTAACACCCGGTTCACCTTATAATTATTATCGGAAATTATTTCCTAGCATGGTTTGATTCTAGCTAAATTCTTCTCACAATGCAAGGTGGTGACCTTCTTTTTAGCATGGAATTGTGATCAGGAATGCAGGAACCAGATGCTTGCATACAGGCTGGCTTACCTCCTGTTTATGGTCCTCCTGCCTCACTTCCCTTGGCCAAAGTGCTTCGAAATTTAACGGAGACGCCAACTCTATGAACACAGCCTCTCTTTTCTTGTATTACCGACATTACCTTATCAGTAATAGAGAGATAAACAGTTTTCTGATTTTGGAAGCTATGATACAATTAAATGTAAACTCATTTTAGAAGACGTGTTTTCAAACACGTCTTTGATTGAATATGTTCCATGAAACCGTATGTATCATAAACGATCGGGCAAACTAGTATTTACGGTTGGGTCAATTTTGAATTGCAGTGCAGTTGCACCACCTGAAACATTATCAGTTTTAACTGGGGAAAACGGTGGTAAAGTAAGGTGAGAAAAGGAGGAGCTTTATGAATGGCAATGGCGACATTGATAACAAGGAAGTCCTAAAAAAATACGTATGGGACTATTTAATGAGAAAATATGCATGGGATTATTTTGCATTGCATTCAGGTCAAAGATTAAACACTTTTTACTATTTTTTGACAGCATCCACAATTATTGGAACTGGATACTTTTTTGCTCTAAAAGATTTTCCCCTTTTGTCGATGATGTTGGCGATTGTTTTAATCATATTATCTTTTATCTTTTGGAAATGGGACATCAGGACAAAGCAGTTAATAAGAAATTCTGAAGCTGCGCTAAAATATTTAGAAAGTGAAGGCCCACTTGCGCTAGAGGAGAACCGTATCTTAAAATTATTCACCTTTGAAGAGTCACAAACAAATGAATTAAAGAATCAAAATACAATTTGGCCGTGGAAAGCTTTTTTTTCTTATTCAACATGCTTAAACGCAACCTTTTCTATTTTTGGAATATTTGGTTTGGTTGGGATTGTCTTTGCAATAGTATACGTCCTTCGTTAAAATGCAAAATATAAAGTTTGCAATTGCAGAAATATTTAATCATGATGTTTATGCTGATTACATACAATTTGAGGCTTTACGGTTTCGCAAGACTGGGGGTTTTCCTGAAGGTTGGTCGTAGATTGTCACTAAATAAGTTGCCACTTAACACTATCATTTTACTCTCATATATAAGTTTGGTTTTTCTTGTTCTTACTCACCTCTGATCAGCAATATGTTAACCAAAACCATGACCAGGATAGGGCAGTAACCCTTGTTTTTTCATGAAAATATATATTATGATATAAACGGGTTGCAAGAAGGATAATTTTAATCGCCGTGATAGAGGTAATCTAATTGACATTTTCATTTTCAGTTTAATAGCGCGAGATATTCATTATAATAAATATGTATAAGCGAGATAGTTATGACCATAAAGAAAGATTGGTTTGTAAGCGTAACAACGCCTGATTTGAATGAACAGTTCACTATAAAGGATCGGATATTTTCCGCTAGGACTAAATATCAGTCTGTAGAAATCATCGATACTTTTACATTCGGCAGGTGTTTAATATTAGATGACAAGATTCAGAGCAGTGAGCTTGACGAATTCATTTACCACGAAGCCTTGGTTCACCCTGCCATGATCATGCATACTCAACCACACAATGTTTTTATCGCTGGCGGCGGAGAGGGCGCAGTTTTGAGGGAAGTATTGAAATACACTTCCGTGGATAATGTGGTCATGGTGGATATCGATGACGAGGTCGTCAAGATATCCGATGAATTCCTGCCTTCTTGGCATCAGAATGCTTTTCGCGATCCAAGAGTAAAGTTAATTTTTGATGACGCAAGGCGATATCTTGCTGAAACGAATGAGAGATTTGATGTCATCATCTGTGACTTGTCGGATCCGATTTCTGCTGGTCCATCCCGTTTTCTCTTTACTCGCGAGTTCTATAAAATCGTGCTTGATCGACTTACTACCAATGGTATTGCTGCCATTCAGGCGGAAGCTTCTACTTTAACCTATTTGACTCCATACGTAGCGATTTCTAATACTTTGGGGTCAGTGTTTCCTCATGTTTTACCCTATTGTGCCGATGTTCCGTCATTCGGTAGCACATGGGGATTTGCGCTTGGGTTTAAAAACCTAGAAATGGATCCTCTGAGGATTCCTGCTAACGAAATTGACAGTCAGATTTCAGCAAAAATAAACGGCGACATGCGTTTCTACGACGGTTGCACACACTCCGGTCTCTTCTCACTTCCTAAGTATATCCGTCAGAAAATTAGGGAAAATAAGACGTTGATTACTGATGAATGCCCGCTTGCTATTTGGTAACCAGCATTCACTTGGCAAGGTGGGAGAGTCCTAAGCAGATATATATAGAATCACTGCTGTCCAAGATAAATGGATTACCTGATTTTGGATGGGTTTTTCATGCGTAAGAAGTAAATCCCTGCAGTTCTTTTAATTTCTACCCCCTATCGCTGACAGTGGTATCAGAAAAAGAAATCATATGCTGTCTAAAACGCTAGTTTTAGTTGAGCTTTAGGCAGTTCGGGTGGAGTTTCAAAGGGATCATCAAGCCAGTCCCATAAGTTACGGTAGGAAAACAAGTTCAGACGAAGCAAAGCCACCAAGCGACACAGTGGCAAGTTGCATTTAGAACGGAATTGAAGATACTTGAGTAACAGCACCGCAATTAATGCTGTCCAAATCTGGGTCTTTAAGGCATTAGGACTGGTACCGACGAATGTCTTTATCTTAAGGTGTTGCTTGAG
>JBEKCX010000771.1:0-2744 GCA_050014655.1 Occallatibacter sp.
AGCGTACCCACTTACGGCGGAACCATGACCCTGTACATTAACCAGGGTAATGCCGACCCGACCGGCTGGGATGCTATGATGACCTCGAACCTGGGCGCAGCCGCACAATGGGGTAACCCTTACATGGAATGGCTGCTCACCGGCGACATCGCGACCTACGGCCTTGGGCCTGGCGCCGATGGCGCCTTTGCTTTCAATCTCTATGAAGGCGTCCCCGAACAATATTTCGGCGGGGAACTGGCCACCGGCTGGACTGTCCAGTTGACACCGGTATTAACTTACACCTGGACCATCCGCCAGGGCGTAATGTTTACCGGCAATAGCAACATCGGCATGGCGCCGCGGGCATTGACCGCAGCCGATGTCGTTTACTCCGAGCAGCGTGCAATGAGCCGTCCTGGCTTTGCCGCGGCGTTCAGCTGGCTTTCTTCCACACAGGCAACCGGCAACTACACCGTGGTCTGGACATGCTCAAGTTTCTACACTAACTGGACATGGAGACTGGGCGGTACGGCTTTAGGTCAAATCTGGGCACAAGAAGTAGTCAATGCCACTGCTTCAGGCGGCGCCAATAACTGGCAGGACCAGTGCGGCACCGGACCGTTCATACTGACGTCTTATGTGCAGGGCTCTGAAGCCGAATACACCAGAAACCCCAATTACTGGGGCTCGGTAACAATTCAGGGACAATCATACCAGGAGCCGTTTATTCAAAAACTGGATTATCCGATTATCCCCGATATATCTACCCAGATTGCCGCCGTCAGAACCGGTAAAATTGACTGGGACCCGAAGGTTCCGATTACCTATCAGGCAAACTTAGCCAGTTCCGCGCCGCAAATGACTGCAGCGGAATACACCAGCGGTAATATTGACCTGCTGAAATTCAACCGATTGACATCTGCGGTGGCCAACCAGCAGAGTGTACGGCAAGCATTAATGATCGGCACCGATTTGAAAACCATCGCGACGCTGGAATACGGCGGCGGGGTGTATTACAGCTTCCCGTTAGCTCCGGGTGCCGCCGGATACGTGCCGCTGGATCAGCTGCCGGCAAAGACACAAACGTTATGGACTTATAATCCGACACTGGCTAAACAAATGATTACCGCCGCCGGGTTCCCCAACGGTTTCACGATTCAGCTGGATGTCGGCCCGGTGCAGACCGAACAAGACGATGCTAACATTCTGGCGAGCGAATGGGCGCAATTCGGGGTTACCGTCAAGATTAACGTGATTGACGCGACGACCTCGGCCACCGAATATAACAACGTCACCTACAAAGACGCCATCTTCACCAACTTTACGGTGGTTAACCCGTTCACGGCATTAAACCTGGCAAGGGCCGGGCTGGCCGGTTCCACGTACCTGACCAGTGACCCTTCTGGGATGGAAGCGATGTATGAACAGGCCGCCGCGAATGCCGACCCGGTCTCCCGGACGGCCGAACTGCAGCAATTGAACGAAGCTTTCCAGTGGGATGTCGGCTGTATCGGCTTTGCTAACGCCTACGTGCTGAACTGCTACTGGCCGTGGTTGAAGAACTACTATGGTGAAATTGATGCTTCATACTACAACCAGATACCGATGATTAAGAGAATGTGGATTGACCAATCAATGAAGTCAGGTTTAGGTCATTAATCATCAGGAAAAATTAAAACTATTTAGCGAAAAAAGTAATCAAGGGGCAGCGAACTCAGGTTCGCTGCCCCTTGATTACTTATTGAATGGAAGAAGTGTTAAACTTTGGTGTCTCACCATTAAGACTAAAGAGGAATCAAGAAGTTAAACCGCGCTTTCAACCATATACCCGACAAATAATATCAGCCGTTGGGTAAGTGTGACCTTCAGCATTATATCATTATGCCACAACGTTCCGAATCAAGAGGAAAAAGATTTGGGACCTAAAACAATCCAGAAAAGAATCCCGCCCCAAAGAATAGTAAATATCCCTCCAAACCAAACAGTCCAGCCGGCAGTCGTAAACATTCGGATAAGACCGATGACAATTGCTGAAACCAGAGGCCATGCAATAACTGCTAACCATTTCATGGATTTCTCTCCTTTTCAAAAGAAAGCATAGCAAAGGAGCATATTTACTAATGGTCTCATAATTAAATGGATTACTCTTTAGCCTCCGAATATACGATTTCAATCGAAAGATAAGGCTGTATCGAGAGTAATTTGTTAGTTCACACTATTATGAGACCATTAGTAAATATTCATGACGCCTATGTGCAACACATATATAGTTTAGTAAGTCCGGAAGGAAAATTCAAACTTTCTAATTATAATATTGCTATCTAAATATTACAAAAGGTTCTTGAACTAGTCAATGCTTAATCCCGCATCAATTATGATTCCCGCCATCGTATAAGCGTTGATCGGATTTCCTCTGGGAATGGTAATAATTCTTTTACCATTGGTCATAGTCTAATATTATCACTTAGCGTATGCTTTTTGAATTCACACATTAGCGCTGAAAAAGCATCCCGATTATGCGATGAAAACCTCAGCCATGGACTCGGGCTATGATTGTCAGGAGAATTACCGTTTTGCGATTAATGAGGCTCATGTCACTCCTATCATTGCTCTTAACCCAAGAGGAGGAGTGGATGCGCGTACCTCAAATTCCCTGCGGCTTGCGAAAGACGGTTGCTATACTTGTATGGCTGGTCATAAGGTAATTTATTGGGGTAAGGAAGAAAAGCGTGGCCGCCTGAAATTCCGTTGTCCGGCAGCCG
>JBEKCX010000772.1:0-3074 GCA_050014655.1 Occallatibacter sp.
CTGGCCCACCATTCCGGTGGCGCCCAGGATGCCTACTTCGATTCGCGTTTGCATAAGTGCCTTACGATTCGTTGATAGAGTTCGACTGCTTCGGTCAATTGCGATTTGGCGACGCGCTCCTCGAGCGTGTGCGCCACGTGGATGGAACCCGGCCCGATCAGGAACGGCTCGCCCCATTGGCCGCCGAAAGCCGGGATATCGGTGGTGAAGGCCACCACCGTGGTGGGGATGCCATCCACCGAGTTGAGGCGGAGCGCGGGGATTTCGATGATCTGGCGCAACTCCGCGCGGCCCTGAGCGGCGCGCGCCAGGGCAACCTTGGTTTCGGCGGAATCGCCTACCAGGCGGATCATGATGTCGGCGCGGGCTTCATCGGCGATCACGTTGGGCGCGCGGCCGCCGGAGAGCGTGCCGATGTTGAGCGTGCTCGGCCCCAGGAGGGGATCGACGGGCAGCGGGATGCGCCGCATATCGGCCAGCGCGTCGATCAACTTGTGGATGGCCGAATCGCCCAACTCGGGGTAGGCGGAGTGCGCCATCTTGCCGGTGGCCACCACCTCATAGCGCAGCGCGCCCTTGGACCCCAGCGCCAGCTTGTTGCCGGTGGGCTCGCCGTTGACGATGTAACGCGATCCGCGCGGCGTATGGGCCGCCCGGTAGGCGCCGGCGCTGTTGCGCTCCTCCCCCACCACGAACAGGAGGCCGAAGTTGCGGTCGCCGGCCTCGAGCAGCGCCTCCGCGGCCTTGATCACGCAGGCGATGATGCCCTTGGCGTCGCAAGAGGCGCGGCCCCAGATGTCGTCGCCATCGTCGCGCGAGGCGAAGAAGGGAGGCACGGTATCCATGTGCGTGGAGAGCGTGACGGTGAGAGTGTGCCCCCACTGCGCGAAGACGTTGAAGCGGCGCGGCTCGACCTCGAGACGCTCCAGGCGGCCGTCAAACCGGGCAGCCAGTGGCGACAGGCAGTCGTAGAGATAATGGCCGATGCGCTCCTCGTTGTGAGTGATCGATTCGATATCGACCAGCGCGCGCGTGAGTTCGAAAACGTTCATAAGCCGCCAGCCGGGGGAGGAGAGCGAAGGAGAAGAAGGGAACCGCCGAGTGGAAGCGGCCTTCATTCCCGATAGCGCTCCACCCGCCGGAGAAACGGGTGACAGTGAGCCGGTGTTAGCCGGGCTCCCCAACCGGAAGGAATGAGCTTTCCACCCCGGTTTCGGCGGAAAAACGATCAGCCCCTTTCACTCAGGCTTCCGAAGCTCTATCGGAACTTCAGCCAGGCTACTGATGGCCGCCGCGCCTCTACCGCGAAAGATCCAGGATAACGGAGGGGCGGAGAGCAAGTCAAATCGGCCGTAATCCGTCGATAACGGCAGCGCCCCCCGGTGGCGCGCCCGCGTTCCGCTCCAAGTTGGGTTTTCCGCTCGTTCCAGCAGAAACCTAGGGCGCCGCACAAGGCAAATCGGACATCTGACATCTGTATGGATTGCGCACCGGGTAACGGCCTTCTTTGGACACACCTTCGGCCGACCGTTTCCAGAAGGCGCTCTATAATCCGTCCGTAAGGAGGGCGCTGGTCACACTCGGAGGGGTAGCAGCCGCATCGTCTCGATCCACTCCGTCAACTGCTCTTTCAGACGCCGCACACGCAGCCAAGTCTGGCGCGCGTGCGTAACCAGTTTTCCGGGTGAGCAGAAGATCTGAAACCGCATGCGTTTCGGCCGTGCGGTCAGCCACTTCTCCGGCAGCGCCAAGCGCTTCAGCGCCGTCAGCACGTTGTGCGTCATCACGGCCAACCGAAACCATGCCGCGTTGGCCCCCAGCCGGCCGCACGGCATCACTCCCGCCGCCAACTCGTTTTTCAGCACGTCGTGCAGCGCCTCAATCGTGCCCGCTTTCTCGCGTTGCCAATCCAATAATCGCGCCGCGCCCCAATCCCACTGGTTGCTCGCCACCGCGAAATGTTTCACCTCGCTCCCATCGGCGAACAACTGCCCTTGCCGTTTGCGCACGCGGATCGCGATGTACCGCAACGGTCCCGCCCCTTCCGGACGGTCCTCGTCTTCGGGCCAATAGTTCAGCACGTCCGCGCATTCCCGCACCGCTTCGGAATCCTCCCGATACGGCTTCCAAAGAGAATCCGGCAGACGCTCGATGTGCTTCTTGAGATTGGGCGTCATGCGCACGCTGATCCCGAAGGTAATGAGGCCCTGCGGGCCGTCGGCCCGCTTTTCATCGCGCAGCCAATTCAGCAATTCCTTTTCCCAGCACGCCGAGTCGCCGCGGAAATAATATTCCTGTACGGTCGGCGGCAAGCCTTGAAATGCTCGCTGCGCCACGCGCAACGGCTCCTTTTGCGCGGGAACGTTGCCGTCGCGGAACTCATCCGCCAACGCCAAGTTCATCTCCGCCCATAGAGCCAGCATGGGCTGATATCCGCTGCCGCCTTGATAGGTCGGTTGTGCCTCTCGTTTATCGCTCTCGATGATCGTCGAGTCCAGGTCGATGGTCGCGATCTTCTGGTCCGGACACCGACGCCCTACTTCCTGCACCATCCCCTGGTTGACCTGCGCCAAAGCTCGCAGTGGGGCGCTCTCTTCGGCGATATAACTCACCTGGCCCACGGGCAGTTCCTTCTGCGCCTGCTCCAGTCTCGTCTCGTCGTGAAACTGGTATAGAAACTTGCGCGCCGCCGCGCCACTCGGAACGTCGTGCCCCAATATCTCTGCCAGACCTTCGTCCTCGCGCAAGCGCTCAAAATCCTCGATGCAATCTCCGCCCAGCGCATTCAGAACCAGGAAACTCTCGACATACCCAGCTTCATCCAAACCTCGGTCCCGCTGCTTGATCTGCAAGTGCTGCTTGACAAGCCCCGGCACGTCCAGCGAGCGTGCCGCTTGCAGAAACAACGGAATGCCGGCGTATGCGGTGACGCATTCCTCCAGTGGCTCTGGATCGAGCTGAAATAGAAACTCACCTGCGGCGGGCGAGGGTTTCTGCTTGCCTGGTATCCCCATCGCGCATCCCGCTGCAATTCTGCACCCAAAGGGTGCAAATCCATACCACGCCACGGCTCC
>JBEKCX010000773.1:0-3254 GCA_050014655.1 Occallatibacter sp.
ACGCGAAAGACGCGGAATTGCGCTTGGAAGTGAACGCCACGCCCGGCCCCGGTAATGTTCTCACTGAAGAACCAGAGGCACCCCGAGCGATAACGCTCTGTAGCCTCAAGCCGTGACGTGAGGATGGACGGCGTAAGTCCGCCGCTGTAGGACATCGATCCCACGCTGAAATAGAAGCTCCCGGTATCGCCGCTGCAACTTGCAGGCTGGACCCGGTCGCCCCAATCATGGGCGATGCGGAAGGTCTTGCCATCGGGGAATTCCATGTAGTCGCCGATCCGCGGCCCGTCAATTTTGTCGTAGACCGCAATCCGCGCCGCCAGAATCTCAGCGTTCTTTGCAGCAACTCTTGTATTTACTTCTTCGAGCAGACTCATTTCATCTCCTGAAGCGGTTGGTTTAGAGGTCGGTGATGGTGGCCGATCGTTCGCACTCGCGCCTGCCTAAATAAAGCAGACAGATGCGGCGCCTAACGCTTGGGCGCTGGGTCCATCGGCGAGCATGAAATTGCTCCAACACGAGCTGCCAGCAGACCAGCACTCATCGGCCGTCACTGCGCGCTCCGCGATGACCTTGTGATTGGCGTTATAGAAGCGCGCCATCTTGGTTGATTCACGGGTGAGCCCCTGAAGGCTCAAAAGATGACCTTTAAGGTCGAACTGCGGAGTTGTTGCCATGTTCTGACCTCGAACGGATCTGAATTTGGGAATGGAAACGGAAAAGCGGCACACGCTTTTTAGGTCGTGTGCCGCTTCGTTTTACTGTCGGCCGAGTCAGCCGAACAGCAGCATCTGCTCCTCATCCTCCACCACTGGCTTGCGGCGGGAGACTTTGGGACGCATCGCATTGAACGCAAGAACGTTCGTTTGCGACGTGGGTGCTGGTGCTGGTTCAGGTACAGAGACAGGGGGCGGTGGGACCAGGAACGGCTTTGCCGCCTCTGGCAACGGTTCAGCCTCTTCAACTTCTGAGACTTCTTCCTCTTCGGCGGTGTCGAACGCAAAAGCGCTGGACTCGTCGAGTGGGACGTTGCTGTCGGTGGCTTGCTCTTCCTCTCCTTCTGTGACGGCCGGAGCTTGCGTAAACATCTGCGCGCGCTCGCGGGCAAGGTTCGCCCAGACCGCATCAGCCGACTCACCCACTTTCCCAGTATCGAGTAGCTCACGAACCATGGATGTCACCATGTCGTCGTCTTCCTCGAAACCTTCCAACCCTTCCCCACTCATTTTGCCTTCCAGCATTAAAGCCGAGCAAAGTTTCTTGCCCATGAGTCGGAGTTGGTTTTCCTGTACTGTGCCTGAATACATCAGGAACTTAACGCGAACCGCATGCTTCTGACCAATGCGCCAGGAGCGACGGCTTGCCTGTCTCAGAGTAAAAAGACTGTACCCGGTCTCATAGAAAACGAGCGTGGGGAAGTCCAGCAAATCGAGTCCAGTCTCGACCAGCTTGGGGTGACAGACGACAACCTGCACGCCCTCTTTGAGCCGCGCCTCGTACCACGCCTCACGCACATCGGTGCCAACCGACGACCTGAGAACCGCAGTGCGAAGGCCAGCCTGCTCAAAGACCCATTTCAAGCGTGCGGTCACGTCATGGCGACCCGTAAAGGTGGCAAACACCTGTACGCGGCGCCCGGACGCAATCTCCGCCTTCACATCATCGAGGAGTGCCTGCTCCTTCGGATACAGCTTGCCTTGATCCAGTTCCGCGGGGTCGCATACATGGACAACCTGGATTGCTCCGGTCTGCTTGTCTTTGATCTTTCCGTAGATTGAGTCAAAGCCAAACGGGTGGTCTGGGTAGCAAAGCAGGGTGTTCAGCATGAGACTGGTGAGGCTGGGATTACGCGGATACTCTTCGAGCGCCTTTTTGATCGCTTCCAGAATGTCCGTGTAGGCCTTCGACAACTCAGCATCCATCTCCACGGAAATTACCGATTCCACGTAACTAGGCAGGCTGCTGGAAATATCTTCCAGCGAAACAAATGCGGTGTTCTCCATCAAGTACTTGCCGAAAAGCAAAGGACTGCAACCCGGCCTACGCTTGATAGTGACCGACGCTTTGGACGCCTTCGAACATGCGTTGTCCGAGGTGTAGCGTTTAACCACTTCCTCGCATACGCCGTAGGTGCCTTGGAAGACGCTGCGACCCTCTCCACCCCACGCATAGCCATCCCGCGCCATCTGTGGGCCATCGAGGCGCTGCAGCACTCCAAGGATGTCATCGGCATAGCCCCCGGTCATGGTGCCGGTAAGCCCGACGATGCGTTTGGAGATGCGACTCAGCACCGCCAGGCCGTTGCCCTGGGCGGTGTCGCCGGCAAGCTGGTGCAGCTCGTCCGCGATGGCGTAGTCGAAGAAGCCCTTCATGTACCGCCCCATGTAATCGAGGGGCGCCATGCGCTGCAGCTTGTTCTTGTCCGCCTGCCACAGCGGCGAGAAGACCGTCGTACCCTTGTTGGGGCGTTCAAGCGTCTCGTCGTGCTTATTGCTGTCGAAGTCCATGCGGGTGAGGTTGCCTCCCGATGATGTCTCGACCGGGAGACCGCTATCAATGCTGATGACGCTGCCATTGTTGGGACCGGATTCGGCAACATCAAAGGCATGCTTCCAGAAGTAGCCGAGCTTGCCCTTCTCCTTGCTCATAATGAAGAAAGAATTCTCGGGGCAAATCTTCTTGAAGCCTTTGGGCCCCATCTGGCGAAGCTCGCTGAGTGTGACCTTCAGGCCTTTGTGAACGATCTTGCCGTTGACGTAGGCGACTTCCGTCATCCCGTGCGGCTTGTGTACGTCGCCGTTGTTGCGCATGTCGTACACGATGAAGACGCGGACATTGGGCAGCGTCATGAACACTTCGCGCGCCCACTTCTTCGGGAGATGAGGCGGGCACATCGCGATCGCGGTGAACCGCTTGCCGGCCGCGTGCACGAAGCACGCAGCAATCGCCATGAGCGTCTTTCCGCACCCGCATTCAGCAACCATCTTGGCGGCGCGTCCGCCCTTTTTCCAGAACTTGACGGTGCCCATGATGGCGAGTGCTTGAGCTGGGAGTGCCTTGCGGCGAAGTTTTGAAAGAAGCGGTGACAGCGGGTCACCGGGTTTGTGGAGGGGTTGATACGCTTCCGTAATTCGCTTCCCGAGGTCCGGAGCGAATTCGCGCAAGTAGTCGAAAATAGTGGCGAGTGCTGCCATGATGCACCTCAAGTCCTAAATAGGAATGGCCAGCCCTTTGAGGGGCTGGCCTTTGTGTTG
>JBEKCX010000774.1:0-3254 GCA_050014655.1 Occallatibacter sp.
TGGCTGATAGGTTGTACTATCCAAGGAGAGCGACAGGCTCAAACCATTCGTTGAGTTGGCTGATGAGTTGCTATTGTTGGATGTCGTTATCGTTGACGTAATTTGAGGAACGGCGGTTGTAGTAAGGCTACTAACAGGCGTGCCAGACGTTGACGTTACGGTAGCAGTGCTGCTGCAACCTGTAGCTGATACAAAAAGTAAGGCTGCCATAATGATAATTCCAATCTTACATTTCATTTCTCATCCACCTTTTCAAACTGTTGTTTTGTTAGTTCGTAACTGTGAAATGAACTACTACCAACGCACCCCATTCGTCACCGGCGGCAACGGTGTATACTCCCGGCTCAAAATTAGTAAAAGCAGCACCTACATCATTGCTCGCCCAATATCCGGTTGGCGCGGGTTCAAATTCAGTATTCATTGCCATACTAAAGACGGCGGTAGGTTCGGACATCTGAAATATAGCAGCGTTGTCGCTTAGTGGTTGAAAAACATAAGAAGAGGTATCACTTAAAATCATCGGGCACATGTATGTGCCAGGTTCATAAATCTGAAGTGGGGTCGCAGATGAAATGTTCGCCGCGGTATAGTTCCCCTGGAAGACCGCTATGCCAAAAGGATAGTTGAGTGTCCCGCAAGGTCCGACTCTCAATCCACTTACGGGCCATTTTGTAGATGAATTGATTGTATTAGTTTTCGACAGTGTATTCTTTTCGTCAATGTCTATACCGACTTGCTGACCCGATTGATAAGTTTTCGAGTCAAGAGAAAGAGTTAGCTCAAGACCGCTTACAGATTTGGATGAGGCCGAGTTACCATTGTTAAAGGGCGTTGTTGCAGTGACAGTATTCACGTTAACAGCCATCAATATTTGTTTGGACGATATCTTTTTCGAGTTATCGGTTACCATGAAAGTTACAAACGCTGGATTTGTGGCGATCATCGGCGTACCTGAAATAACACCAGTAGTGGGGTTAAGCTGTAAACCAATTGGTAGTTTTCCTCCAGAGACCGACCATATATAAGGAGACGACCCGCCTTGCACTTCAAGTGTATGGGAATAGGCAACATCTTCAGTTCCTTACGGTAACGAATTTGTGGTTATGGCAGGAATTTTTGATGGAGCGCAACTGGTGGAAAGGATTAGTCCAACCAATGCTAATGAAAGTAATATTTCGCATAATTTCTTTTCCATGTGCGTACTCCTATCTTTAGCTCATTACTATTATAACGAACAGATTCGCATATAGTTAGGCAGTGGTCTCAGCTCGAATTAAGAAGTGATGTCGATATTTAATAGCCGACCTGATACTCGGTTACGGTACCTGTAGACGGAGAGATTTTACCGATTTGGTGTGCTCCCCCAAAAGTGAACCACAAATTACCGTCAGGTCCCTCGGTAATCTCATTAAGAATGTTGCCAAAGTCTGAAGAAAGAATAGGATATTCGGTGATGTCATCGTTATCTGGAGAGATTTTATCGATTACGTTCCCTTGGCACACAACGAACCACAGGTTGCCATCGGGACCAGCGGTTATGCTGTCAACGACGTAAGTATCGTTTTGAGGAGGAGGAATACTATATTCTGTGATGATACCAGTAGTCGGGTCGATTTTACCTATTTTGTTCCCCTCATGTTCGGTGAACCAAATATTACCATCCGGTCCAACAGTAATGCTGCAAGGGTCAGAATAAGCTGAAGGAACAGCATATTCTGTAATGATGTCGGTAATAGGAGAGATTTTACCAATTTGGTCATACTCTTCTTCTGTGAAGCATAGATTGCCATCCGGACCAGCTGTTATGCTGTCGGGGCCAGCCGATTTTGTTGGAACAGGGTACTCAATGATTTTTCCATTTATTGGTGAGATTTTACCGATTTGATTCATATACCCATTAGTAAACCATAGATTGCCATCTGGTCCAGCAGTGATGTCGTTGGCATCACCATCGGGGATAGAATAATCTTTGATGTTACCGTTCTTTGGGGATATTTTTCCAATTTGGTTTACGTCGGAGAACCATATTTTGCCATCAGGACCGATGCAAATTCCGTCCCCAACACTGTTATAACATAAGAAACCCATGGTGTCCTGTGCGGAAGCCGAAATACCGGGTCAGTAAGTTATTTAAAAATAAAGCCCGTCATTTTATTACGACGGGCTTTATCATGTGTCGTTTATATGCTATATTTACGCTAATTCGTTGATCTAAAACTCTTGATGATGGTTTCGAGCTGCACTTGATTGGAGGATGCCATAGCACTGGTGGTATAGCCGCAAACATTATAATAGTAATCTTTACTGGCTAACGCGTTAACGTAATAAACCATGTTGGAACCGTCAGAAATTCTTGTTCCGGTTAACTGTGCCGATATTCCCGAGCAGCCGCCGATTGTAACATTAGAACTTTGGCCCCAGACCGGATTGGTGAGGACGTCGCCAAAAACACTCTGGATCACGTTCATATAGCCGCTGACAGTGGAATTGGTTCCGTAATCCGTTTTAGGCCGTTCGGTGATGATTACATATTCAGAATTTGCATCGTTGGCCACGCCAATCACAGATCCCGAATACAAAGCCGTATCGCTTAAATTCCACCCGGATGGGACGGAGATTGATACGATCCCATCGGCGCTTGTAACGGTAACAATAGCAGGAGTAGCAGTGGTAGTAGTGGTGGCTGTGATAGTTGTTGAAGCAGTGGTGGTTGCCGTAGTTGTTGTGGCTGTGGTTGATGCGCTGCAGGATGCCAAAGCCATTGACGCCACCAAGAGAAAACTTAGAAGTGCCCCAATGATTCCTTTTTTCATGCATACCTCCCTTTGTTTCACTATACTACCGCATTTTATGTGTTTCAATGGGTAAACATCAGGAAACTAGAATTTAAATACAAATCTATTAAATTTTAATTATCGTCTGAAGTTTACCAAATTCGTGTGAAATCTGCTTAAAAAAGTCGTTAAATTGCAGACATGATGACGAGATCGTGTTGAAAGACTAAAATCGTGGTATCGATTAATTACTGACCAGGGTTTTAATAATTTCTCGAATATTCGCCCTTTTACCATACATCAGTGTGAAAGTCCGAAGAAGTTTGGCGGATAACCACAATCCTCCGATAATAAATAGTATCATTACGGCTATGCTAGTGATTATCTGCCAGATAGGAATTCCAGTGATGCCGAATCTCAACATTACCTCAACAGGCGCAGAGAAAGGAAAAATACTCAAAACAACCCAAATGGGACTAT
>JBEKCX010000775.1:0-3211 GCA_050014655.1 Occallatibacter sp.
CCCAATTTACATCTGCTGACGTGGTATGGGATTTTGACCGGGTACTTGGTTTGGGTGATGGGTTTACTTCACCAAGCCCTTATTACGCTTCGAGCTCTTCCTCCTTTGCTAACCTGACGTCGATAACGGCACCTGATAAATATACGGTTGTTTTTAGTTTTAACCAAAATGAGAGCGAGGAAGCTTGCTGCGAGCTCTTGCAAGGGGGAGGGGATATTCTTAATTTTGAGTCTCCTCTGGCGGTCCAAGCCTATGGAAATGTCAATGATTGGCATCATGCTATCGGCACCGGACCATTTATTCTCACGGATTTTGTGGACGGCACTGCGGCAACTTTAGTTAAAAACCCCAATTATTGGGGATATAATGAGCGATACCCGCAGAATCAACTTCCCTACGTTTCTGGACTGAAAGTTCTCATCATTCCTTCCCAACCAACCGCGCTGGCGGCAGTACGCGCAGGGAAGATCGATGTCATTGACAATGTTTCAATTCAAGATGCACAAAATATGGCTAAAACCAACTCTTAAATATTACAGTTAACATACCCTTCCGGGGGTACTCCCACTGTTGATCCAAGAATGGATGTAAAGCCTTTTACCGACATCAATGTACGAGAAGCAATGCAAATGGCAGTAAATTTACAAGACATTGCCAGTTCTTATTACGCCGGTACATGTCCACCATACCCTTCAGCGATGACGTCAATGTACATGTCAGGATGGGATTATCCATATACCCAATGGCCTGCATCCGTGAAAGCTCAATATGCCTATAACCCGACTCAGGCCAAAGTGCTGCTGGCGGCAGCCGGATATCCCAATGGGTTTAATACTGATTGTGTGGCAAGCTCTGCCGCGGACTTAACATTGCTGCAAATTGTCCAGTCTGAATTCGCAGCAGTTGGTATCAACATGTCCATTTCGGTGATGGATTCAGCCAGTTGGAGCCCCTATGTCCGAGCTCACAAACAAGATCAGCTGTGTTACGGCGGCAATTCATCCGGTTTCACATTCCCGCCACTGATGGGGTTTAATCGATGGCGAACCGGATATGCATTCAGTTGGGCTAATGTCAGTGACCCGAATTGGGATGCTTTGCGTAATCAAGCTGTTGCAGCACCCACTGTTGCTCAAGCACAAGCTCTTGTGGTCCAAGGGAACCAGTATATGGTGCAACAGCACTGGGTAGTGTGTTTGGACACACCAAACTATTTTGCAATCTATCAGCCATGGCTTCATGGGTATAGCGGCCAGGTCTTCGCCATATCTGGTGGAGGTGGCATTGGTCCGCTGTATCTTGGTTTCTATACCTCGCGGTTCTGGGTAACCCCGCACTAGTTTTATTAGTTTGAATTCATTTCAATTTACAAGGTTTTCGGAATGGGCCCATTTAAGGGCCCATTCCTACTAAAATACCCCAGAGATGATAGAAAATGCAACGGTTCAAAAAAAGGACCTCTTAGCGGCATTGATTTTAACCCATAATTGAATCTACCAAATGCGAATGCGAAACCGCTTTAGCGTAATTCTCCTACTCCCAGGACTGTATTTTAAGCCTCTTCAACCCGAATGCTTCTATCCAGATATCGCTAAACATTGCGATCTGCCCGTAATCCAAATTGATAAAATCTCAAATTGATGTTATGCTGCATCTAATTTCCAGATAAACCATGCACAATAAAAAACGTAAATTGCCAATTTTAATTAGTCCAGAATCATTTTTAGGTTATAATTTGAATTAGGCGAAAGTTTGGGATAAGAAAGCAATGAGAACAGAAAATTCAAGTCAGCCAAATGATGTTATCCGGTATACTACCTGCAGTGAACACTGCTTTAATGCATGTATCCTTAAGGTGCATGTCAGAAATGGAAAGATTTGGGCCGTGGAGCCGGATGATACAATCAACCATGGCGTCGCACGGGAGGATGGGCATCTCTCAGATGACCTGATTGATAAATGCATGATTACGGTCCGACCTTGCACTAAGGGATACGCTCACATCCGCAACCTTAATGCCCCGAACCGGGTAATTTATCCGATGAAACGGGTAGGCGAAAGAGGCGAAGGCAAATGGGAAAGAATCTCCTGGGACGAAGCGCTGGATACCATCGCCGGCAAACTCAAGTATTATAAAGAAAATTATGGTCCGTTATCTATCGGCGACGATTGGAACGATTTCCCGTTGAGCAAGTGGTTTGGAGCGGGAGTTGCCGACTGGGGTATTCATTCAAAGAACGGCGTGGCCGAACCGGAGCGCTGGGTTTTAGGCAGAGACGGCCAGGGGGACCGGCAGGATGAGGCTAATTTATTGCAGTCGGAACTAATCGTGCTCTGGGGATTTAATCCCGGGACGACGATGAGCAACCATATTATTTATACCCTCATGCGGGCGCGGGAACGCGGCATTCCGATAATCTCAATAGAACCGAGGTACACACCGACTGCCGAAACCGTAGCTACGCAATGGATACCAATCCGCCCCACAACCGATACCGCAATGATGATTGCCGTGGCCAACGTCTGGTTTAAAGAAAATGTGTGCGACCAGGAGTTTATCAGGAAATGGGTAGAACCGGAAGGGTTAAGACAATGGAAAGAATATGTGCTTGGGACAAGCGATGGTATTGACAAAACCCCCCAATGGGCGGAAAAAATATGCGGCGTGCCGGCCGAAACGATTACAGAATTTGCCCGTTTGTATGCCCGGAGCAAGCGCGTTAATATTAATACCGCGTGGTCACTGGGGCGTCAATTCTGGGGAGAAAATGGCATCCGGGCCGGTATGTATTTGCAGGCGTTGACCGGAAACACGATCAGAATGGGCGGGTCGGCTTCAGCCGAATCGGCCGGAGAATTCGGCGTACACCAGAAGGATATCCCTGTTCCGTTCGTGGATTGGCAAAGGGCACCGGCAACATATCAGGCTCCAGTACTACTGGCCCATTTCAAATGGCCGGAGGCGATTGTTTTACGGGAAAAACTGGACAAAGGCGAAATCAGCGTCGAGGAATACAACAGTAACATCGGCAATCCCCCGGGAAATCCGCCGCCCAACATCAAAATGCTTGTTATCACTTCGACCAACCCATTAATGACCCATCCTGATGTCAACACCAATATCAAAGCTTTCAAAAAGCTTGGTTTCATCGCGGTGATATCTTACCATCTGGATAATCCCAGCGCCAGGTATGCGGATATTGTTTTACCG
>JBEKCX010000776.1:0-3202 GCA_050014655.1 Occallatibacter sp.
GGCCAGTTTTTATAGGGCTGGTTGGTCGTGACGATGGTCGAACCGGTCTCATACCGCTGGCTGAAGACTTGGAAGAGCAAGTCAGCGCCGGTTTTGTCGATCGGCAAATATCCAAGTTCGTCAATACAAACGATGCTGGGGCTCATGTATTTCTTGAGCTCGGCTTTGAGGCGATGGGTGGATTGGGCCGCCGCCAGGGTGTTGACGATGTCGATGGCGGTCGTGAACAGCACCGTGTGGCCGGCAAGACAGGCTTCATAGGCCAGCGCGGTCGCCAAGTGGCTTTTACCGAGGCCGGCCCCGCCCATAAAAATGACGTTGGCCTTGTCCTTGAGAAAGGAGAGGCGGAAGAGATTTTGCACTTGGGCGCGATTGATTTTCTTGGGCCAGGCCCAGTTGAACTGTTCGAGGGTTTTAATGACGGGAAAGCGCGCCGCCTGGACGCGGCGTTGGGTTGCCCGGTCCTTCCGTCGGAGTGCTTCGCCTTCGGCCAAGCGGCTCAAAAAGTCCAGTTGCGTCCAGTTTTTCTCCACCGCCTCCTGGGCCAGGGCTTGGTGGTGCTCCTGAAAATAGGAGAGTTTGAGGTAAAGCAGATGGGTCACAAGTTGATCGTCTTTCATGGGTTGGATGGGGAGTCGGGTTGGTTCTTGGGGTCGTAAAGGGAGAGGTCTGGCGCGGGCAGATCCAGTTCCAGCAGGTCTTGTTGTCGGGTCAGGTGCAACGCGCCGGGTTCCTCGGGCGGATGCTGGCGTTGCTGTAAAAGGTTGGCGATGTATTCGCAGGAAAAAGCCTGATAGGTGAAGGCATCTTCCATGGCGCGAGCCACCGCTTCGACGCCATAAAGCTCGCTCAAGGCGACGATCTTCTGGACGTGATGTTTGGGATTGAGTCGTCGCTGTTCCAGTTGCTGATAGTAATCGTCGGCCTTGGGGCACAGGGCCAAAAAGCGCAGGTAGAGCTTTTGCTCGCGTGCCTTTTTGCGATGCAAGAGCAAGGGCGCCACATGGTCAGGCAACTCGTAGTCCTGGTTGCGGTCGTAACGGCGCACATGCTCGGCCACCAGCTTCTCCTGGTCATAAACCAGGAGCCGGTCTGGGAACCGTTTCAAGGTGAGTCGGCTTGAGGCATACTGGCAGGGGACCGAATAACGGTTGCCATCGACGATGATGCGGAACTGGCTGTTGACCCGGACGGTGTCCACGACAGCCGCCTCATAAGGCAGCGGATGCAGCGGTTTGAGCTTTTCCTGGGCGAAGAGTTCCTGGGGCGTTTTTTGGGTCTGACCGTGAACCCGGACATTGGCTACCGTATCCAGCCAATAGCGCGCCGCCGGATTGACGGCTTGAAAATCCGACAGTTGCAGACCGTTGAGGAAGTTCTTTTTGACATATCCCACGCCATTCTCGACGCGCCCTTTTTCCTGGGGTTGAGATGGGCCGCAGGCCCGGATTTGAAAACCGTGATGGTTGGCAAAATCCAGGTAACGCGGGTTGAATGCAATCGAACCGCCCGCCCGGCTCAAAACGGCGACCTTGCAGTTATCGACCCAAACCTGGCGCACCACCCCGCCAAAGTAGTCCAGGGCGTGCTGGTGGCAGGCCAGAAAATGCTCCATCGTTTCGGCCAGCGTGAACTCCAAATACATTTTGCGGCTGAAAGCCAGCACCATGATAAAAAAGGAAAGGCGTCGCTGGGTGGATCCCACCGGGACCGAACCGGCGCATCCCCAGTCCACTTGGGCGCACTCTCCGGGTTCAAAGTGGAGCGTCAGGAAAGCCGGCCGCGGTTTGGGGCGCACTTGGCGCACGAACTCCTTGAGGATCGTATAGCGTCCCTGGAAGCCACGCTCCTTGAGTTGCTGGAAAATCTGCTGGGCAGAGTAAGCGTGTTGTTCCAATAGGCGGACAATGTCGCCCTTGAACGGATCAAGTTTGCTGGGGCGCTGAGGGATGGCGGCTGGCTTAAAACTCTCCCGCCCGGCCCACTTGCGCACCGTGTTCAAACCCAGTTTGAGTTCGCGGGCAATCTGCCGCAGGCCAAGCTTCTTTTCGGTGAACAACTGTCTAATCTGGCAATAGGTTTGATAATCGATCATGCCGCACCTCCCAGCGCCTTGCGCAAAATCTCCCCCACGCTGACCGGGCCCGACCGGACTGCTCCCACAGGTTCCAAGCTCAGGACCTGGTAAAGAGGTTTTTCATAGGCAATCAGCCCGGCTTGGACCAGTTGCTGGCGACTGGCCGAAAGACCCACCTGATCCATTTTCAAGCGCCGCATCAGCGAGGCGTCGGAGTAGTAGCTCAGTCCCTCGGCGTCGGCCACGCTGGTCAGGAACAGGTAGAGCGCCCAGGCCGCGTGATCACACCGGAGGAAGTAATTTTCCCGCACCAGCCGGTGGTCGATCCAACTGAACTGGGACGGGACTTTCCGGAGTCGCTCCGGATTGAGGACATGTTTTTTCATGCAATAATCTTTCAAGGTTCATGCCGGGCACCATGCCCAGAATGTCGTGTCCCTTGCTTACCAAGCGTCGGGCGCTAGTGGCGATGTCGTCTTGCAAGGTACTGCCCACGAACATGGAGATAAGCCCCACAAACAGAGGCACTTGCATCGAACAGAGGTCTTGTAAGGTACGGTCGGGAGCGTTTTTTGCAACTTCTTGCGCCGCAACAACTTGCTTCTGGCAGCCGTCTTGTAAGGTACGGCGCCGGTAGCGAACGGTGTTTTTCCAGTAGCCCGGATGCTCCTTCTGCCAGTCGCGGGCTCGCTGGGCGTTGACCTCATCCCGGAAATAATTTTGGTTCTCGGGCTTGGCCAACCAAGCCCGCATAAGCTCGCGTTTCCTGGCCTTGCGGCACTCGGCTTTGAGGCAATAACATTGGCGTTGTCCACCCCGGTAATCGGGAAGAAAAAGTTCCTTGCAGTGCAAGCACTTGCGTCGGGGTTGCGGCGGCTTCATCGGTTCCAAAATCAAAAGGAACCAGTATTGGAAAACGGAGCGAACCAGAGGAAGAAAATCCAGCCGCAAGAAAAGTCAGAGCGGAGAAGAAGGAAGAAGAGTTTTCAGCGAATCTGTCGAAGAAAATCCACCGGAAGAAGATCCCATTCTAAACCGCCAGTATTGCATCCATTCGATTTCGCCCTTGGCATCAAAGCGACTCTTGGAGATGAAAAGTATAAAAAATACCTGGTTAATCTGTGC
>JBEKCX010000777.1:0-3184 GCA_050014655.1 Occallatibacter sp.
TCCCGGCACCAATCCATAAATATTTTATTATGAGCAACTTATATCGCTACAGCGCCTCGGGCATAGCGCGAGGTGTGTGTTTTGGGTATTCGTTTTAGGTCAGAATCACTGTCGTTTCCGAAAAGCAGAGTTTCAGCATATCGGCACCAAATCACGTATTTGGGCTTGTCGATCAATCTTAAATCACATTTTTATTGTCTGTTGAAACGTCTGATATGTCCGTTCAGCTGCATTCGAAGTTACATATGAAACAGGAAGAAAATTCCCAGACAGGTCAACACAAGTCCATACCAGCGTTCGAGCTTTGCAGACCGGGTCTTGATCGCAAGGCGCGCTCCCAGGAACGAGAATGGGATCGACCCCAGGGCCACCAGCGACGTAACCAGCCATGAAATGTGCCCGAGGTAGGCATGGACTGCGGTGCCTGGCACGGCAAGGACGGAGGAGACCGCAAGGGAGCATGCGAAGGCTTTCTTCATGGGCTGTCTAAGGAGCACTGTGTAACAGGGAACAAGCAGGAATCCTCCGGCGTTTGCGAGCAGCCCCGAGATCAATCCCACGCCAATTGCGACCGCAACAAGTCGCACTCTCCAGTAAGCCGGGCGTAGCCCCTCTGGGTTGTCCTTGGCTTCTTTGGTCAGTGACCGATCCTTGGGAAAGAACAGAAAGGAGACTCCGAAGGCGAGCACTAGAAGTCCCGTAACTACCAGCAGAGGCCTGGCACCGACAAATGGAGTAAGGAAGGAACCAGCAACAATTGCAGGGGTTCCGAACCCGATACTCCACCACACGATCTCCCAATCCAAAAGATGGGAACGCCAGTATTCCGCGGAGGCAACCAATGTGCTGGGGACGGCCGCGGGAAGAGGAGATGCAATCGCAACAAATCCGGGGAAACCCAGCAGGCTGAGCAACGGAGTGGCAATTGCGCTGCCTCCCTTGCCAAAAAGGCCCCCCAGAAAGCCAATCGCAACGCCCGTCAGAACAGCTCCCAGATGTTGCCAGGTCAACAGTATCCCCTCTTCTCTATGATCTGTACCGTCAGACAAGCGCGCCGCGCAGTTTCAGTCTACCTGCATCAGCGTGAGGCTGCTTCGCGGCCTTCTTGCCCTCGGGATCGTAGCTGATCCCGGGTCTTAGGGGGCTGTTGACAGTGTCTCAGTCAGAAAATTGTAATGCGTACTCCAAGGAGATTGACTGTGGAGCGAGAGCGATGGATTATCAAACCACGGTCCAACGCAAGGCACATGGTTTGGCGGGAGAGCAACACGTGGCGACGAATCAGCAAGAGAATAATCAGGAAGAACACAGTTTAGAGTGGCTTGGATTTGCAAAGTTCCTGTTTATCGTGGTCCTGACCGTCCTGCTCTATGTGCTTGTCAGCAGCATGGTGCGCCACCACTTTTTTAGCGGCGGCCAGATGAACCAGCACGAGGTCACCGGACCATAGCAGAGCTTGAG
The DNA here is from genome assembly GCA_050014655.1 of Occallatibacter sp. Classification (GTDB taxonomy): domain Bacteria; phylum Acidobacteriota; class Terriglobia; order Terriglobales; family Acidobacteriaceae; genus Telmatobacter. The sequence goes on from JBEKCX010000777.1 coordinate 1,462, forward strand.
GTCAACGGCGGAGCGACGGGGCGCTCCGTTTTGGGCATCACCGTGAACCACGGCGTAATCGTTGTTGAATCAGCCAGTCAGCAACCGAATGGTCTGCATCTGCGTCTAAATATCAGCAAGATCGCGATGAGCTACAAACGGGTGTTCGCTATCCGCTTGGCCCGGGTCAGGGTATTCTGAACACGATGCGCATTCCGTATCATCCCGGACGCAAGACCGCCCTAATGTTTCTGTTGGGGGCGATGTTCTGTGGGCTTCTGGTAGCCTTCGCGGTTACATCGAAGGTCGCTGCGTACTATCCCCACACCGATGCAGCGCGTCCGATTGCAGCAAACAAGATATGGCAGCAGCAGATTGAGGCCGTGAAGGATGCGCCGCCTGTGCAAGCGGCTCCCACGTTTCTTCTCTTCGTCCTCGTCATGGTTGCCGCGGCGGAGATCGCACGCTCCCATGCGTGGATGCTGATCGCCGCTGATTCTCCTTCCGCCACAAGACTCTGCTTTCGCAGAGCGCACGCCACCCGCCCACCTCCACGCAACTAGATAAAGACCCCGGCATTTTTTGTGCCGGTCTGTACGCCGCTTCTGAAGCGGCGTTGCTGTGTCTCTAGCCCAAGCGAGCCCTCCATGAATGCTGCTGCCCGCGTCCGGCGACCTGCCTTCGGACGAATCACTCTGCTCTGGTGCACTCTGATCGCCCTGTGCGGATGCAACCGCACCGCGCAGCGACCTGCCGGGTCAACCAATCCCATCGCTCCGGTGGTCGCGGCTTCGCGCGCAACGCTAGCAAATACCCTCACCGTTGCAGGCGAATTTATTCCCTACCAGGAGGTGGAGCTTCATGCCAAGGTTGCGGGCTATATTCGCAGCATCCACGTCGACATCGGCGACAAGGTAAAGCAGGGCGAGGTGCTGGCTGTGCTCGATGTACCTGAGTTGCAGGCGCAGGTGCAGGGCGCGCAGGCGGGTGTGCAGCAGTCGCAGGCAGAGATATTGCGAGCGACCAACGAGGTGACGCGAGACGAGGCGAACTACGCGGCGCTGCACGCCGCTGCGATGCGACTGCAACAGGCATCCGACGCACGTCCAGGCTTGATTGCGCAGCAGGAGTTGGACGATGCGCACGCCAAGGACGAGGCGGCGGCGGCGCAGGTGGATGCTGCAAAGTCTGCGCTGAGCGCGATGCAGCAGCAACTGGGCGTCTCGCAGGCACAGCAGAAACAGGTGTCGACGATGGAGGACTACTCGCGCATCGTCGCTCCATTCACCGGCGTTGTGACGTGGCGTTATGCCGATACGGGCGCGCTGATCCAGGCGGGGACGTCCAATGCCGCTTCTGCACCTGTGGTCAAGGTGGCGCAAACCAGCACACTGCGTCTGCGGCTTCCGGTGCCGGAAGCGGTCGCCCCATTTGTGCATGATGGCGATGCCGCAACGATTCGCATTGACGCGCTGGGCCGCACCATCAGCGGAAAGGTTACGCGCAGCACCGACGAGCTGGATATGTCTACGCGTTCGATGCAGGTGGAGGTGGACGTGCCCAATGCAGACGGCTCGCTCACGCCGGGGATGTATGCGCAGGTGACGCTGAACATAACGCGCACAGGCAATGCGCTGGTTGTGCCGATTCAGGCGGTTGACAACAGCGGGCCGCAGCCGGTTGTGCTGGTGGTCGACGCGCAGAGTCGCGTGGAGAGGCGCGTGGTGCAGACAGGGATTGCGAC
>JBEKCX010000778.1:0-3159 GCA_050014655.1 Occallatibacter sp.
GTAGCTCAAAAGCAAAGCGCCCCGCTGATAACGGGAAGGACGCATAGCGTAATCGACGCCTTCCGCCAAAACTCCAAACCCATATATGAAAGGAAATCCGATGAAGCCTATTTTTCGCCATCAAAGCCACTTGCTCTGTTGCAAGAGCGACAAACCACATCGTGTCATTCAAGTCCGACCGGCTCTGCGGCTGAACCTGGTGCTCCGCCCGACCCGCGCCAGTCCACAGCGGAGGTTCAGATGAATACCGAAAGTGATTGCCGATGCTCGGAAGACAATGGCGGCGATTCCGCAGACGAAGTGGCCGCTTTGGAAAAAGAGAATGAAAACGGCTGTCCGGATTCTGCGCCGTCCAAGAGCAGAACATCCGAGCTTCTGAAAGCCATGTATTACTTCGTGCTTTCACGGCTCTGAACAATGCCATCCGTCCTGTAGCTCAAAAGCAGAGCGCCCGGCTGATAACCGGAAGATCGCGGAGCGTTACCGCGCGGGACGACCAGACTTCGCTTCCCGAGCTTCGGCTTGGCGAGCCATTTCCCCGAGTAGCTGAGGCAGATTAGCGCCTCCCTGAAGAGGAGGAGACGTTGGCGCGATACCAACCTCGGGGGCCATTGTTAGCCCTACGCAAGTAGTCCGTGAATGCAAAGCAGATCGAGCAGCCGGTCTTTCAAGCCGGGCCTAATCGGTGCGAGTCCGATCACGGACGCCAATTTGCTCTCAAGGTGTAATCAGATCTGCACGCTGGCTTGCGAAGCCGGAGGTTCATGGTGCAATTCCATGTGAGAGCGCCAGTTTTGAAATAAGAAGGATGAGGGCGCCGTTTTAGCCTTCAGCCTTCAGCCTTTCCTCTCCGCCCCTGTGCCTCAGCAGCCACAGGGCGAGTTTCGTAAACTCGTATTCGTCGGTGCGAGTCCGACCAGGGGCTCCATTTCAAATCAGGATTGTGGTGTAACAGCAGCATTCCGCGTTGTGAACGCGACGGTCCGGGTGCGAATCCCGGCTTCCTGACCAATTTCGATGGGCCGCTCGTTGTGGATTATCGCACGAAAAACGAAACCGAGCGCGGATGTAGCTCAACAGCGACAGAGCGTCCGGGCGAAAGCGCGGGAGACGCAGGTTCGAGGCCTGCCATTCGGTTTCTGAGCCACAGCACTTTTTGTCCATCGAGTCTTTCCGACGGGCCGTTGATCATGGGTTATCTGGTAAAGTCCCGCGCTGCGGGACGAGCGGGTTCGAACCCCGCGCAATCGGGTGACCGATTATTTCCCATATCGCTCCTTGTCCGTCGCGGCATTTTCGACGGGTCGCGGGATTGGGTTATCGCCTCTTAAGCGCGTGGTCGCGGGTTCGAGTCCCGCCTCCGGCTCCAATGCCGGGGTAGCTCAGGGGTAGAGCACGTAAAATCCCAGTTCGTTTCTTATCCGTCGGTCCCTTTCAGCGGGCCGTAGATTGTGGGTTCTCGATAACCCGGCAGCGGCGGTTCAATTCCGCCCCGCGGAGCGTTCCGCAGTGGTGTAAAGGCAGCACGCTGGGCAATTCCACGGTCGCTTTCTTGCCCGCTTTCAGTTTGATGGGCCGAAGACATCGGGTTATCGGTCATTGGTTCGAATCCAGTATCCTCGGCAACGAGGAGTAGCTCAGTGGATAGAGCAATTCCCGGGTCGTCCCTTGCCCATCCGTTATCTCATCGTGGCGCGGGCTGCGATGTTTCAACCGCAATACTCAAACGAGGAGGCCGTATGGCAAACAACACACATGATCATGAAGACGCGAGTTTCGAAATCACCAGCAAACGCCGCAAGGGCTTCCCGTCCGAAACGAACGTCAAACGCGGCGTGCGGCTCGTTCACGGGAATAAGGAACTCAGCGAAAAGCTGGGCCGGAACGACCTCTGCCCGTGCGGCTCCGGACGCAGCTTTTAAGAAATGCTGTCTCCGCGCCGGACGATACGACGGCGCTCTCAGGAACTACTTTTTTCCGCGAATAATCGCAAGCCCATTGACTGCGGGCCGAAGAACATGGGTTATCACTACGAATGACCATCCCACGTTCACCAACTTGTCCGCAGTTTAACCGATAGAAAACCTGTGCCGGGAGTTGGCGGCACGCTCACAAGAAGGAGGCCACCATGGCTATCAACTACGCACGTCAGTTTAATCGCCGCATCACCCCGCAATCGCAGGGGATCCCGGGTTCGAACCAGGTTCGCAATTCAGGTGGCGGCTTTTCGTGGGAAGTGGATGACTGGACGCGGCTCGACCGTTTCCTCGTCCTCGGCGCCGAGGGTGGCACGTATTACATCACGGAACGCGATCTGGTGAAGCAGAACCACGACGCGATTGTCCGTTGCATCAAGGCGGATGATGTCCGTGCGGTAAACCGCATCGTTGAGATCAGCGATGCCGGACGCGCGCCCAAGAACGATCCGGCCATCTTCGCCCTCGCGCTGGCCGTCATGCATGGTGATGCCCAGGCGAAGGCGCTCGCGTTTGCAAGCCTGAACAAGGTCTGCCGCATTGGCACGCACTTGTTCCACTTCGCCGAATACGTGAATGCCATGCGCGGCTGGGGCCGCGGTCTGCGCAACGCCGTTGGCGACTGGTATGTTTACCGCGATGCCGGCGATCTCGCGCTCCAGGCGGTGAAGTATCAACAGCGCGATGGTTGGTCGCACGGCGACCTGCTCCGCCTCGCCCACCCGAAGGCTCCGTCGGCCCAGCACGAATCGGTGTTCCGCTGGTTGCTGTGCGGAGGTTCCGCTTCCCATGCGGATTCGTTGGGTGAACGCGAAGTGAAGCGCAGAGTGCGCGGTGAAGACCGTGTCGCGAAGTATGGCCCGGTCGGCGCACTGCCGAAGCTCATCGAAGCCTTCGAGCTGGCAAAGCGCGCTTCGAGCGCAGCCGAAATCGTGAAGATCATCAACGAGTTCGACCTGCCGCGCGAAGCCATCCCAACCCAGTGGCTCAATGAAGTCGTTGTGTGGGAGGCCTTGCTGGAACGTATGCCGATGACGGCGATGATCCGCAACCTCGGCAAGATGACGAGCCTCGGTCTGCTGGCTCCGTTCAGCGACTCCAAGCGCTTGATCGTCCGCAAGCTGCAGGACGAGATGGCGCTCAAGCGTGCGCGCATTCACCCGCTGGCGGTCCTTGTGGCGCA
>JBEKCX010000779.1:0-3140 GCA_050014655.1 Occallatibacter sp.
ACAGATGGGTTTACCGATCAGTATAAAGGTCAATTTGGGAGGATTTACGCTCGAATGGGCGTTTCTTTGAAAGATTTAATCATAACAGGACGTGAGGTTTTGGCCGGAGAATATGATGAAAAACCATTTGTTAGAGAGGACGCTAAAATCAGGCGCAATGATAAATGCCCATGTGGCAGTGGGTTGAAATATAAAAAATGTTGCGGGAGGTAAATAAAAATGGCCTGCGTTTACAGAGAGGGGAAAATGATATGCAGCTGGTGGTCGCTGAATCAGTGCCTTAATCCCAACGTATCAGGGCCGGTAAGAGATGCCTGCAATGGGCGCCTGCCCAGGTATAAAACCGAGGGAATCAAACAACGGAATTTAGAAGAGGAGGTCAAAGTCAAATGAGTCAGCCAGTAGTTACACCAGATGAAATTAAGTGTGTGGGTGAAGGGCGATGGAGTGCCAAGAACGGTAAGCGATTTTTCGCACTGGTTATCGGGGCCGTATTGCTGGGATATGGTGATGTGAAACTAGCGCAATTGACACCCGGTAAACCAATCGGGTTAATCCTGGGTGTGTTAATTGTCATCGGATTTATTATCGCTTACCGGAAATATATTCACACGCCAACTAAAAAGGCCGGAGAGGAATTTTTAAAACAACGGCCAATCACAATGTTTGACAAGGACAATACTAACGATGTTTAGCAAGGTGCGTTGCTTATGAAATTCAAAGAATATTTTGCGACAATTTCTCAGTTAGACTCGTATTTATTCCCGGCTTGGCATGTTTCACCATGGGTAAAACTTGGTGCAATGATTGGTGTTTGTCTTGGCATCGCGCTGGTAATCAATGCAATTTTATTCATGGTGAAACCCGGATGGTACGGCAAAAGCGAGACTAAAAAAGATCAACCGAAACCGATACCGCACAAGGGTATTGCTCAAAAATTGAAAGAGGGTATCCCATTATCAAAACGCGAAAAAACAGCAGTCGGCTTTGTGCAGCTAGTTTTGACTTTGGTCCAATCTATTGAGGCAATCGTGGTAGCCTGCGGAATTGCCGGAGCTACCATGGCCTTAATGCCAATAGTTTTTAATTGGTCGTTCACCTTCGCGGTGAACTTTGTTGCGAATTTTACCAGCCCAGGCATTTCGGCACCATCTTCTTTCGTAACCGGAATGGTGTATGTCTTCGCAGGGTTGGCACCCACTGGATTTTGCATAATCGGATTCGCCGCGGCGATATGTCTCGCGGGTAAAATCTTGTTTGTTGATACCAGTGAGTCAACGGTGAGCTTTTTCGATGCCGCCACAGAGGAGAACGATGTTAAAGAATAAGCCGTTGGTATCAGTGGTGGTCCCAACGTACAACGAAGGGGACAATATCTCGCGGTTGCTTTCTGACATCAGTGAGGCTCTACAAGATTTCACTTACCAAGTAATTGTTGTCGATGATGGGACCGATGATACTTATGCGGTATCCAGTCAATTTAAGAATGTGGAAGCTTATCACGGACATCAAGAAGGGCTTGGCCGGGCTATTCTTGATGGTATTGGGCGTGCCCAGGGTGATGTGGTAGTGGTCATGGATGCTGATCTTTCGCATTCACCTTTTGACATACCGAGACTGCTAATACCCATCCTGCAAAATGATTACGATATGGCCATCGGCAGCCGCTACGTCAGAGGTGGCGATATCTCGCATTGGGATAAACACCGGGGTTTCAGCTCGAGGATAAGTGCGGCCGTCATGTACCCGGTATTCGGTGTTCGGGACGCCAATTCAGGATTCTTTGCCTTTCGGAAATCAGTCATCGAGGGTGTCAAATTACGCGCCACTTCCTGGAAGATGATGATGGAAGTGCTGGTAAAATCCAATGCCAAAAAGATCGAGATACCCATCACTTTCGGAGACCGCGAGCACGGCGTCTCCAAGAACAGTGTCAAACAGAAAGTACTCCAGGCCAAGCATATGCTTTACCTGGTTGTCTATAATTGCCGCCGCTATATCAGTTTTGCTTTGGTTGGGGGTGTGGGCAACATTCCTCATTTCCTGATCCTTTGGCTGCTCACAGATTACGCGCATGTTTGGTACGTCTGGTCAAACATGGTGGCCATCCTCTTCGCCGGGACACAGAATTATTTCGTTAATCACATTCTTACTTTCAGAAAGGATCGGGCAAACAACCACAATCTGTTTTATGGCTGGACAAAGTTCCTGGTGGTCATGGCGATCGGTGATTTCGGGGTTCAAACCGGAGCCGCCTTTCTGCTAACTCGGTATCTCCATATTTTCTACATCCTGAGCGTGTTTCTGGCAACCATCGTTTCAGGATTATTCAAGTTCCTGATTGTCAAGCGGATTATTTGGGGTAAATGGGGCAAAAAGTATGAAGCTGAAGGGAATAATGCTCAACTGGTTTAGTGGTATCCGACTCGCATGGTGCGGTAATACCGTCTTTCGCGGGATGGTTGCATTCAGCATCCTGGGAATTGTATTTGCCTTGGTTGCCAGAATCGGAGTGTTGAAAGTAACGTTGCTTTTGGCTATCGCCTTGGTTGGGTTTGGCATGGAGATCGCCAACTCCAGCATCGAAACACTTTGCGATATTGTGCATCCCGGTAAAAGTGAAAAGGTAAAGGAAGTTAAAGATGCTTTCAGCGCCGTGCCGATCTTCACGTACACTGCCTATGTGGTTTCATGGTTGATATTAGTGGCGCCGCCACTGTGGAAAATGATTGTGAGGTAAGATAGTGAGCAATTTAACAGGTGAAGTAATCAAGCGAATGGTCCGGCCTCAAATCTCCAAGGCCAATATTGCGGTGACTTGGAAGTGTAACCAGCGTTGTAAGTCATGCAATATCTGGCAGACTTACCAGGGAAATGCCGAGGGCATCCAGGATGAGTTTACCATTGCAGAATATGAGACTTTCATAAAAAATAGTGGGCTGATTTGGGTTTCACTGACTGGCGGTGAGCCAACCTTGAGGCCGGATATCGCGGAAATCCTGGCGCTTTCGAGTCAGCACATGATGAAAGTTAATATTACCACTAACGGCTCAAATCCGGCCTTGCTTGAGAATGGCATCAGGCAGGCATTGAACCATGGCGATGCCCTGATTACCTGCAACCTCTCTTGTGAAGGTGAT
>JBEKCX010000780.1:0-11130 GCA_050014655.1 Occallatibacter sp.
TTGAGTTCTATGTGAAGTTCAACGGGGCTACCCCTTCACAGAATATCTTTCACCAGATTCTCAACCCGGATGGAACTCCGATCGCCGGCGCGACCAACGACCCTTCGCCGACCACCGGCACCAACCATGTCTTTGCCACGCTGATGGTGGGCGCCACGGTGGGCTCGACCCAGTTCAACTTCACCGACATCCGCGTCCGCGGCGGCGGACTCGCCCCGCAGTACCAGGGCATTCCGCAGGCCACAAGCTTCTTCGACCTGGGTTATTGGGATGGAAAGCCCTACCCCATAGGAGGAGCTTTGGTTGTCTACCTGCCTCTGTCCATACTGGACACATTGAGTCGAAGTGAGGTGCAGGGGAAGGTGCAAGCCACCATTCCAGCCGGCGCCCTGGCGGTCCTCCGCTTCATCGATGAACAAGGAATGGAGTACGTCTAAGGATGCCGGACCCAACAGGGCCGAAGCTTGGCCCGAAGCTAGTTCCTTTCCCCAGCAAGCCGACCGCACCCGAGGTCAGTCTTTCTCCTCAGGAGGATGTGATCGATCAGGCCTACGCGGTGCGGAAGCAGATCAAGAACATCGCCATCTTCGCCCACCTGGAAGACGGCAGCATTCGGGTCTTCAACGCCATTCATGAAGACATCGACCTCTGGTCGTTTGTAGAAGCCATCAAGTTGCGCGCCCTCAAAGCGACCAACGATTACCTGAGCGGGCCAGTTCTGGACCCGCAGCAGATCTCTTAGGAGAGACTCACCATGCCAATGCTGTACTTCAAGTGCGAATGCGGAAAAGAACACCGCGAGATTGTCCCGATCGACCACTCAGGATACAAGCAGCTCCCCAACGGGAGCTGGCGGTTCGATCCCAACGCACCAAAGGTTCCACCGGTCCAGCACCTCCGAGCTTGCGAGTGCGGCGAGACCACAGTGGGAACGGATGATCCGAAAGCTGTCCGGTCCTTCTTCAAGTTCAACTTCATGGAGATCTAAGTGAACCCCAGCTACTTTGTCTGGTCACAAAACGGAACGATGCTGCGCGGCTACGCAAACGGTAGCTGGGTTGAGGGCAGCCTCGTGTTTCCCGTTGGGTTTCCAGGCACGGTCGGCACCCCTCAGGTGCTCACCCTGCAAAGCTCAGCGAGCGCGCAGGGATCTCTGGAGACCTTCAAGAACGTTCGATTCTACCTCACCGGGGATCCGGACGACCTCGCTCTCGTGCAGGGCCTCTGGCCGACTTTGGGCAATGCCTACAGCCCGGCCCGCACTGACCTGAATGGTGGCTTCGAGATCAGCTTCGATGGCTCGAATTACATCCGGTTCTCCAACACTGTGGGTTTGCAGTCAGATCCTTCGACCTGGCTCACCCTGCCGGCAATCGCGATCGGATCGAATGGCGCCGACGGAGTTCTGGGCGCCTATGACACCGCGCAGATCTTCGTGCGCTACAACGTTCCCTCGGTAGCAAACATCTTCAAGATATTCAACATCCAGTTGGCGGTCGACGCCGACATCGTCTAAGCCCATGACAAAGTACTTCTGCGACTTCTGCAAGAAAGAAGCTTCGAGCGAGAGACCTACTATCTCGCTTCGGATTGACGACCGCATGCATGATGTCTGCCCGGACTGCTACTCGATCCTGAAGAAGATCCTGGCTGATTCCGGAATCCCAGTCCAGGACCCGATCTATGTCCCTGGTACTTTTCCAGGTCAGGGATGGGTTCAACCGGATGTGCTGACCAACCCGCTCATCCCGACGCCGTCATATCCGAACAATGGCATCATCATGACCGGCACGATGAACGCAGGCCCTACAGCTACCAACGTCACTGACATCTCCGGGATGATCACGCTGAACACGCTGATGACTGCATACAAAGAACCGCTCAGGCCATCTGCCTGCCTCATGCCTCCGGAAGCAGTCTAACTATGCAACTACTCGGCACGTACAACAGCAACTTGGCGTCGTTCCAGTACCAGCAGCTGCTTGCTCTTCTGCAAGCAGCCATTGCTGCTGGTGATCTGTCGAGCGGCTCAAAGTTCGATCAGTCGACGCTGCTTCAGCTGGAAGCTCAGGCAACCAGCTTTGCGAACCTCCCGACTGCGACGGCTGGAACGCGCGCGCTGGACGAGTCAATCCTGCAACCCGTTCAGATGTTGCAGGCGCGGCTCAGTGCTCTCAGCTCGGAAGCGAACAACTTCGTGACACGGTCGGCTGCACTCACAGCCTACCTTCAGGTACAGGCTGCTTTTCTGGACCAGCTGCTCGCCGCGGACAAGCTGCGCAACTGGATTGCCGGCTTGCCAAGCCTTCCTGGAGCGTGGTCTTCGGCTTGGGACTTCTCGATCGACCAAGGGAAGGTGTCGGTCGGAATCCCTGCCATCGATCCCGTAAACGGAGTCGTTTATACGAACGAACTGTCAACGGGATCTGTGCTTGATGCGACCACGCGGTTGGTCACCTCCGGACTGCTTCCGCCGGCCAGTCCGAGTGTCATTCCACCGAAGAATTTGATATGGACGTACGCTGGCGCGTCAGAAATTGACGACATCTACGCACCGGACATGTCGTGGGCTGAACTAACAGTCGTTGAAGACCTGCCCCAGATCTCGTTTCTTGCCCAGCCGAGTGTTCAGGTTGTCCTGCCAGTAAATGGCTCCGCGGCCGGGCTGGTGAGCATCACCGGATCAGTGCCAGGCGGCGCCCTTCCCACATACTTGCGTCTGCTGTTCTACCCACGCACCCAGACGATCACCACAAGGGTGACGAACGGGGTGGTGCTCAACCTCAGCGCCTACACGATCGATCCAGACGTCATCACGGTCTACTCGCTGAACGCGGACGGAACTCCAAACCTCTTCTTCACGAACGGTACCGACTTCACAGTCGACCAGGCAGGCAGCATTACACCCGTCACTATTGGGACCAACGTCGCAGTGACGGTCGTCTTCAATGAGAACTTCCCGGCCTACCAGTGCTCTGTGGATCAGCAGACCTGGAGCGACATCTACATGCTGGACCCGAATCGTCCGTTCCGGGATGACGAGACGGTGTTCTATCCAGTCGGGATCGTGAATGGAGCTTTCCCGCTCACCGACGAGACAGGCCTTGCTACCGGCCTGTACTTCACGCTGAATGGCAACCTACTCTCAGACTTCACCCTGCTGGTCTCGACGCCGGCGGCGTCCTCCTACGGAGTCACCTGCAACCTCGAGGTGGATCTGGAGCAGTCAGCCTACTGCAATACATTGGCTCTCAGCCCCTTCAGCGCGTTCCCGGCATACCTGACCACCGTGCAGATCCAGAGCCTGGCGGGCGGCGCATCGACGACCGTCTTCAACGGTTCCGTCCTGGTCGACAAGGCACTGAACATCAAGTTCGCGCGCCAGCTCGTATCAAAGATCATCCTGACCTTTGTGATGAGCAACTACACCGTCATCGAGTACCAGAACCTGACCCTCGACTCCCTTCGCTTGTCGACGATGGCCACGATCGAAGCTTCCCTCCCGTTCTCTCTGGGCCAGTATCTTCCGCCCGTCATCACCACACAGCGTGGTTATCAGTACGCGATTGGATTCAGCGGTATCCAAGCCATGGATGTCGAGCCGACTCTGCCAGGGGTTCTGGTGCAGGGGCCTGTGACTGTCCCAGGATGCCCGCTGGTCATCCGCCTCGATGAACAGTCGGTTGGGACCTGCAATGTCTATTTCTGCTACCAGGCTTTCAATGCGGCCGGTGTTCTGGTCGACCAGAACACCACCGGAGTCTTGATGACGCCAGCCACTAGCTTCATCGTTCCATACACCACCGGCACTGTTCTGGCCAACATCGCCAGTACGCAAGTCAGTCTCAAGGTCGTTCTTCGTGATGCCGGCAGCGTGTTCTCCCGGTACAACCTGCAGGCGGTTCTCCTCTAATGTTCAACTCCTTCCTCGATTCGAACAACAAACTGCTGGTCAATCGCCTGGCACGCGCGCAGGCTTCGATTCTGGCTCTTTCCCTGTCGACCAAGGAAGAGTATCTCGCCCAGGTGACCAGCCAGATCAACCGGGTGATCAACATTGGATATGAGATGCAGCCTCTCATCCCGATCGCCGCGGCAACACCGGCAGTGGTGGGAGATCCCGTATCGAACCTGCTGGCCATCAATGAAGACACCGCCGACATCGCAGCTGAGATCGGGCGCCTGGAAGATGACGCGAGCACACTGTTCAACCTCTCGGCCGCCAGCGTCAATGCCATCTGCCAGCAGGTCCGTGAAGCCATCTACGAGTCAACCAACGCCCGATTCACAGAGCAGTTTGTCAGCACCGGCCAAACCGACTCTTCGTCCTCTGCCACTATCGACATGACTGCCGGCGTGGCGCAACTGCCGCTCAGCAGCGAAACCGTACTAAGCCCGACCTTGGCGGTCGGCCAGAACGCAGTGGGGTCAACGACTGACGACATCACCGCGCTGTCGACTCCGACAACGGAGACTCTCTTCACCTGGAACGGCTCGCTGCTGGAGATCATCGTCAGCTTTTCAGCTCCTACGATCGTGAACCGGTTGAACGTCATCCCCGACACCTATGTGGGCTATGAGATCACGACGTTCACAGCCTCCGCCGACGGCACGCTCTTTGAGGACATCCTGGCCGACCTGGCCGTGGACACGATCGTCATGGACTCCGCGGCCGGCAAGTATTCAGGATTGACCGTGGTGGACTTTCCGCCGCGCTCGGTATCAAAGATTCGCCTGGTGATTCAGAACAGAACGTCAGGAGACACGGTCGGTCTGCGGAGCCTGACCTTCACCCAGCGCAGCTACCAGGCGACAGGGTCTGTGGTCAGCGCACCTCAGAGTTCTCCTGTAGGCCCGGTGCTCTTCAGCGTGGGCGAACAGGAGTTCGAACCCTACGTGTCGATCACCTACCAGATCTCCGCCGACAGCGTGAACTACACCACCATCCAACCTGGGGTTGTGACTCTGCCCGCTCAGTGGTGGTATCGCGCGCTGCTCAGCAGGTCCAGCGAGGCGTTTCAAGATAACAGCAACGGTGTCGCCGCAACCACCGCGGACCCGGCCTATTCAACTGGCTTCACGCTGGTCACTTCCACATCGATCCCTCTGAGTGCAACCACGATCGAGCGGACGCTGGTCTTCTCTGGCATTACGACAGCCATTCCTTTGGCTGAGACCCCCCTCCCAGGCACTCTGCAGTTGAGTGAAGGGACGCTCTATCTGCCTTCCAGCCAGTTCTCGCTGGACGCTGAGAACAACCTGACGATCACCAGTCCGACCGGGAATGTAACTGTGACCTACCAGACCTCAGCACAGGGCCTGGCCGGACAGTCTGCCCTCGAGAACTACTACACCCCGCTGCTCTCGTCTGTGCAGTTCGAGGTCCAATAATGTCGACCACACCCACCATCGCCAACGGCCAAGAGTCCAGCGCCGCCCTCATGAACCAGACGTTCGATGGATTGACGGCGCAGGGCAATCAGATTCTTCAGCTCTTGACCCAGATCCAACTCACCACCCTGGTCGATTACAACCAGTACCTGACTGCCATTCAGTCCAAGCAGCAGCGGGCTGCGCGCGTCAAGGCAACGGAGATCGTTGCCTTGTTCCCGGTCTCGGACTTCGACAGCATCAACCAGGGCCTGACCACGGCCACCGTACGGATCGACACCGCGGCCGCCACTCTGCGCGAGCGGCGCATCCCGAGCGTTGCGCTGGTAACGCAGACGGCTTTCTCTTCCTCAAGCGGCATGGTCACCGCGCTGAACCAGAACCAGACTCTCTTGAGTGTGAATTCGTCGACCGTGCCAACGGGCACGTTCACACTTCAGCTTCAGCAGGCCGTGGCGCTATCAGTTCTGACCCTTGAGCTCTCCGCCATGTCGTCGTCCCCGACCGTGGTGGTGCAGGTCTCAGGAGACGGCCTGGTCTATACCCCAGCCGCCAACATGTCCTTGAATGGATCGATCCTCAACGCCTGGTTCCCCAATACCGCGGTGCGTTTCATCCAGATCATCCTGACGCCGGCGCAGGCGGACTCTCTGGGTGGCAGCATCTACACCTTCGGTATCACCGACTTTTCCGCATCGACCATCTCGTACAACCTGGTGAGCGACATCTACTTCCAGCCGGTCACCTTGACTCCGCAGACTCAGAGTCTGCTGTTTCGCGCGCAGGGTACAGGCAGCCTGATTTACAACCTGCTGCTGAATGATGGAGTCGACCCCGCCAGCTACGTGCCAGTCACCGACGGCAGCACAATTGCCGTACCTGGGGTGACGTCGACGACCACCAATGCCATCGCCATCAACGGATCCGGCGTGTTGGGCATTGTCCTTCCCGGCAATGTCTATCCGAACAGCGTGACGGTTACAGACACCACGGCCAATGCAAACCTTCCCGTGATCGTCGGCCTCTCGCCGACCGATCCGCATCTTGCTTCACTCAACAAAACCGTCGCAGTGCTGAATGGTTCGACCATCACCATACTGCCAGTTCCCACCAGCACGACTGACGTGTACTCGGTCAGCTATCTAGCCGGCCCGGCATCCATCAGCGCAACGCTTCTGGTCCACTTCTCCACAACAGACAGGACGCAGACTCCCATTTTCAACGGTGCGTCTCTTGAGGAAATCTAATGTCAGCCACTCCCACCCTGAGCTTTCCGAATCTCGAACTCGTCTCCACCCTGCGCGTAGCTCCTCTGAATGGTCCTCCGAACTCGGAGGACTACAACGATGGCGAACAGGAGAAGCTGGTCGATCTGACGACCCTGCTGGACTTCCTCAATGACCAGCTCATGCCCATGCTCAACGCCCTGGCGCCCGCCGCAGCCTCAGGCATTGAGGGGACCAACATCTTCGGCGACTCGACGAGCGAGGAAGTCCTCTTTTACGACGCCTCGACTGAGACTTCGATGTCGGTCTCTGACAGCATGCGCTTCCTCTATGGGATGGCACAGACCATTCAGACACAGCTGAGCAATATCTCCACCCAGGTGGCGTCTTTGCAGGCGCGTCTCTCTTCGACCAACCAGAACGACATCTCTTTGGCTCTCCAAGGATTCACCGCTAACCTGAACTCACAGTCCAGCCAGCTGCAGGCACTACAGAACGCTGTCAGCTCGCTGCAGATTCTTGCCGGTACCTCCATGGACGGTACGGCCGAAACTCCTGTCGTGGCCGCGGGCGCCATCGAAACCATAGCCGTCGTCTGGACGGTTCCGTTCTCGGACAACACTTATGTCGTCTCTTACGGAATCGAAGACGCATCCGGCTTCCTGCAGGTGACCGGCTTCACGTATCTGCCTTCGGGAGAAGGCATCCTGGTTCACGTTCTCAACACGGACACGAGCGCTTCCCACCAGGGAACCGTCAATGCCATCGGCCGTGTAAGCGCGCTGTCTTCGGGCAGCTAAATTCAATCCTTTCTATACTAGACAGCCCTGGAACTCCCCGTTCCCTGCCTGAGAGCGCCCTGCTCTGAAAAGGTCTACCCAATCATGACTATGCCAAAACTCCGCGGCTTTGCCGCCTTTGTTGTTCTCTTCGCCTGCGCGCTGTTTGCTTCTGCTCAGACGCCCGTCACCGGCACCTTCACGGTCGGCTCGACACCGGTCGCCAGCGGCACGGTGGCGTTTGCGCTGCAGAACTGCGGAACGACCCCTACGGCAGGAAGCGCCTCTTACTCCGCGACTCTCAACTCGTCGGGCGTGATCTCAACAGCAGTGCAGGGAAACACTGGCAACGGATGCGTGCTGTCTTCCGGAACGAATGAGTCTTACTACCAGGTCACGCTGAAGGATTCGTCCTCAAATCTGATTTGGCGGCGCTACTACCAGGTCCCCGTTCAGAGCGGGGCCTGGAACCTTGCCATCGCGACTCCGCTGACTACCATTCCGGCTCCGATTGCAAACTCGGGCTCGTACTTGCCCCTCGTTGGAGGAGCACTTACTGGGCCTCTGGTTCTTCCAGCCGACCCGACTGCCGCGCTACAGGCAGCCACGAAGCAGTATGTCGACGCCAAGATCAACTGCTCTCCTACATTCGTTCAGCAAACACCCAACGTGAGCGTCACAGCAACGGGAGGAGGGGGTACCGTCAATGTTCCGGTCACCCTTGCAACCAACACGACTTCGGGCAATACTTTGTTTGCCGTTGTCAGCAGCGTCGGAACTTCAGGAAGCCTATCGTCCTCTATTAATGGCGTCACCGACTCTTTGGGGAATACCTATACCCTTCTTGGGACGACTTCTTCGTCTTTCGTGCATTTTGCAGTCTATTATGCCAACAACATCGTTGGCGGCCCGGATACCGTTACCGTGGCAGTTTCAGGCGCTACCCCGAACGGCACGATTAGCGTATTCGAGTATCACAACATTGCGACTTCGAGTCCGTTGGATGCAGTCAGCGCCGCGTCGTTTCCTATCGGCTTCGGCACTATGAACATTACGACCACTCAGGCAAATGACCTGGTGGTAGCTTTCGGTTTTGCCAATAGCGCGCTGGCCATCACCGGGTACACGCAGCGATCATCTACGAGTGCAGCTCCGGCTGATGTCGATTCGATTGCGACCACCGCGGGCGTACAGTCTTTGGTGGTCACGAGTGCAACCGGCGCAGCATGGGCGGGTAACAGCCCGGTCGTTATCGGAGCCTTTTTCCCAGTGTCAACCTGTTCCGTATCTGGAAACGGAACTGGTCCGGCTGGCGTTGCTGCTACTGTCTCTGTCGGCACCGTCACAACCGGAGCGCCTGGTTCCTCAGCCGCTGTCGTCAACGGCGGGACCTCGGGAGCAGCGGTACTAAACTTCGCGATCCCCCAGGGAGCAGCAGGTGCAACAGGCGCGACCGGCGCGACCGGTGCAACGGGCCCGGCAGGAGCAATCTGGTCCGGCGCATGGTTGAGCTCGACGGCGTACATCGCGACCGATACGGTCAGCTATGCCGGATCGTCTTACATCTCGATCCTGGCTGGCACGAACCACGAACCTGATACCTCGCCCACCTATTGGAGTCTGCTCGCCCAGGCTGGAGCTACCGGAGCAACAGGTGCTACTGGCGCCACGGGTCCATCTGGCAGCGGCGGCAGCGGCGGTGTGCAATACAACCCGACGAACACACTCTACGTCTTCACCGGCGATTCGGTGATGGGGGACGACACGCAGGTGCTGGCCCCACAGATTACCGTGACCGGCGGTAGCTGCAACGGGACGGTCTGCACCATCACCAACAGCGGAACGAACGGGCTGTCGGCAGGCGACTGGATCTACCAGGGGATGACCGGGATGCCCTCCACGCCAGCGCCCTTCGGCACGGTGAGCACAACCTATGGGTTCTTCCAGGTGCTCTCGACTGGCTTGAGCAGCACACAGTTTGAGTTCAATTACACCTATGCAACGGCAACGATCACAGGCGGACACGTCCAGAGGGCAAACTACTTCCTCGCGCAGCAGGTGATGCAGCAGCCCTTCTTCAAGGGGCACGGCAGCTTCCAGATCGTCACCGACGCAAACTACTACGTTGCGAACATCGACACCGACTATACGACCTTGTTCCACTCGATCAGCCCGGCGGTGACGGGAAACAATCCCGAGTACCTCATCATCAATGACATCTTCAACAACGACCTGCAAGGCTGCGCGACGGCTGCAACGATTGAGGGGCACCTGCAATCCATTTGGGCGAAGGCGCATACGGATGGGTGGATTGTGGTGCAGGGAACCGCGACCGCAGCACCGTTCAACAGTAGCGGTTGCCCTGTATTTGAAGTTGGTTATTTGGTGAATAACTGGCTCTACACCCAGGGCAAGACCAGCTACAACACAACAGGCGCAAGCAACGGGCAGTATTGGGACACGCTGGCGGACGTGGGATCTGTGCTGAGCAACCCCATCGACACCAACCTGATTGCGACGAATGGCGGCATGGCTCCAGGCGGCGTGCAGCCCTACGCGCAGACGATGAACGAGGCGATGGCGTCGCAGGCATCGGCGATGAAAGCCAGAACGTACTCGTACTACGGTGCGAGTGCGTCGGCTGGCAATGTGCGTGGCGAAGTACACACCCCGTTGGCCGATAGCCATAGTGCATTCGTGGTGACGGACGCTGCTCAGGACGCGCAAGACCTTCAAGTCGATACGTTGAGTCATGCAGTTTACGTGAATAATCTGAATTCTCAGACTTCCACGATTAGTAATAGTGGTGGGTATGGGGTAACAGATACAGATTACATGGCTAACTTGAACACGGGTCGTCCACAATGCCATGTGATGGGAGTGGGAAATGCGGCATACCAACATGCCTATATGTGCTTCAACTACGTTGGCAGCGGGTCGTCTAGCAACAATCTTGTGATTGGGCTGCATGGCGATGTCAATTATCTGACTGAGTGGCCCAGCGACCCCAACAACTTCATCTTTACCCCACAGGGCCAGTTCACAGCGCCTGGCGGGTTGGTTGCACCATCTTTGTTGCCTTCCCTTCTTTATAGCGCAGCAGGTACCGCTCTTCCCACGTGCGCCGCTGGAATAAAAGGTGAGAGGGCTGTTGTGAGCGATGCGACAAGCCCGACCTACATGGGCAGTTACACGAGCGGAGGCGGCGTTACAACCGAGGTGATTTGCAGTTATAACGGATCGTCCTATGCGTGGTTGACGCACTAAGTTGAACAGGAGCAGTGGGGACTCACGGTCGAAATCATGCCTCGAATTGTTGCTCGACGCAAGACGCGCGGACGCGTCTCTCCCAAGGTCATCAGGAAGGCCAACCGGCAACGAAAGGCCACCGGCCTCGAGAAGCAGGTCCATGCCATGCTGAAGGCGGAGAAGATCCCCTTCGTCAAGGAGAAGACGATCGGCCGTTGTCATGGTGACATCTTCATCGAACCCATGACGGTGATCGAGCTGAACGGCTGCTACTGGCACGGTTGCCCGAAGTGTCAGAAGAAGCCGCCTTCCGACATGCAGAAGAAGGCCATGGCCAGCGACTCACGCAGACTGGCATTCTTCAAGCGCCTGGGCTTCAATGTGCACGTGATTTGGGAGTGTGATGTGGAAGGGAAGCCTGAGGCCGTGCGGGCCCGTCTGGCGAAGATCTACGCGTCAGACGGGGTGGCCTAGAGCATTCATCA
>JBEKCX010000781.1:0-3120 GCA_050014655.1 Occallatibacter sp.
AACCACTTCGCCAGTAATCACCACAACGACAACGACCTCTCTACCGCCCGCAACGACTACAACTCCGGTCATTGCCCCATCGCCTGCGGCATTTCAAGCCAGTGATCTGACAATCAGTCCCAGTACGGTCAAATCCGGTGAAAACATCAATGTTTCGCTAATCATCACCAATACCGGTAATGCCACCGGAACTGACACAGTAGAACTGAAGATAAACAACTCGATTGTTAGTTCACAAGGTGTTACCCTCACTGCCGGTGGCAGCACGACAGTCTATTTCAATACCAGCCGTAGGGCACCCGGTAATTACGAGATTGAGGTAGCCGAACTCCTCGGCCATTTTACTGTCACGAAACAGGCGGCTCCGCCATGGTTTTGGTTGATCGGGGCTTTTCTTCTGGGCGTAATCATCGCAATAGTTGTGTTGACGTCGATGAGCAGGAAGAAGTAGATTTTCTTGACCAGGATCCAAACCAAAACACTTGAACTTCGCAGAGTCATCGCTTTGAATCAACAATGGCTGCTCGTTTTACAGCTTTGATTTTTGTAAAAGAGATATATAATGGGATGATGCCAGGCAAAGCGTTTTTTATTAAAGCTTTAATCCTCAGCTTTTTAGTTGTTTCAACTACAATGCTGCTCAACATCCAGCATGCTGCAGCATCCAGCGTTTCGGACTATTTTACACTGAGTTACCAGATTACTTTGAGCACCTCTGAAGTTAATGTTGGTGAACCATTCAATGCCATTGCCTCCGGTACGGGCACGTTGAAAGCAGCGTTACCGATTTCCGTAAGTTCAGCGGTCATTGAGGGACGTGTGATTGCCACGAACCAGGCAACCGGAGCGGAAGTTACCCTCAATTCCGGCTATACGGTGACCATAAAACCATTCCCGAATAAAGTCGGACAGACGCTGCAACTGACCCAGACTATCCCACTCGTTTTTCCGGCAGGCAGCCCGGACGGAAGATACACGATTGCCGGTGAACTTACCGAGGCCAAAGTTGACGCAATTATCTGGTTGGACGTGACCAGTTATTTACCGCCATCAGAAAGCGTCGGAACGGTAAACTACGCTCTGAATAGCTCTGGTTCAACCGGGATTAGCAATGTCAGTGGAAGTGCGCCAGGAATCAGTACGACCCCAGCTCCGGTGGCGGGGCCATCGAGCGCATTATTTCAAACCGATTCATTGGTAATCAATCCGACGACCGTTAAATCCGGCGAAAAGGTCAATATTACTTCGCAAATTACCAACATTGGAGATGTCACCGGAACTGATGCCATGGTGTTGAAGATAAATAACCAGGTCGAAGCCACACAAGATGTGACATTAACCGGTGGTGAAAATAATACCGTCACCTTTACAACCAGCGGAAATTTACCCGGGAATTACGCCGTCGATGTCGCCGGACTAAACGGCAATTTTACGGTCACGACAAGCACTATCACGCCGTGGTTTTGGTTGGTAGTTATGGGCGTCATTGTGCTGGCAGGAGTAATGCTGGGATGGTTGATCATACTGTTGAGACGGAAGAAAGCCGGATCCTCGCCTAACCAAACCACCATGCGTTAAGGTTGATGATTTGTTTGCTTTAAATACACACATTGCATTAAATTGATAGTCATGTTAACCCCGATATCGCTGAAGTCCGACTGAACCAGTTGCAGCAAAGTTTGATCCGCCGCTTGGTCAATCACACAGTCAGTGGTAAAACCATTAGGAAAGCCGGCTGACGTTGATAGCCTTGGCCTGTGTCGGATTATAGGCGTATTGAGCCTGTAAGGATGCCGGCCATTGGCTGAATGGATATCCCCACCCGTTCATAAAACCTGAAGTTAAAGGTTCCGGAGTGGATTCAGATTTGCCATTATAGTAGGTTTGGGCTATCTCGGGTAGATTTATCGCCATCTGTAAAGCTTCCTTTACCGGCTGAGAATTTTGACCACCGTATTTCACCTGATAACTATCCAGGTATTTCCGGATAGTTTTGATCGATTTCCCGTGTCGGGTTGCCAGCTGTTTTAGGGTTTGCTTGCCAAAGATATATTCCTGAAACAACTCTTTTTGCCACTTAACAGACCGATACCGCCGCACAAACTGGGTACCACATCGTTTGCAGAGATAAAGCTGCGAACCTGTTTTACTTCTGATATTTTTGACTACCTTAAATGATCCACAATTAATGCACTTTTTTTTAGCCATAAGAAAAAGGATACTAATTATCACGCCTAAGTGCAATTCAAATATTTACTATTTTATCCTAATATTTTTACCCTTAGACTTTAATTTCATGTTTTATTTACCTTTTGCACCAGTTTTATTCTGGAGCCAAATCGAATAATTAATTTGCCTGCGGTGCCTAACTACTCGTTATTATAGCAACTAAGCGTGGATGTGATAATATTTTAATACTAATGGTTGACCTTAATCGTGCTAAATTCCCATTGCATAAAAAACAACTTAATACAATAATAAAATATCTGAATATCTCTTTTTACATACAGTTGAGCTAAATTGAAAACTAAGTTTCTGCTATCGGCGTTGTTTATAGTATCAGCACTTCTTGCTCTGTCAACAGCGGGGTGTTCTTCTACACCAATTCAGCGGACGACAGCAGTTACAAGCAACACGTTTGTCGCGACACCTCCGACGTCGACGTCAACACCAACGCCAACTTCGACATCCACAACTTTAATACCCCCAATTACAACATCTGCCATTTCAACAACTAAGTCCTTGCCGACGTTATCTTTTATTGCCATAACACCTTCACCATCGCCTAATTTAAAACTTGGTTTTACCCAACAGTTTGATGCCATCGGGACTTATTCGGACGGCTCGACTGCGGACATTACCGATGATGCAACTTGGAGCAGTTCCGATACTTCTATTGCCACAATATCTTCATCCGGCCTGGCTACCGGCATGGTACCAGGAGATACTAATATCATAGCTTCCTTGTCCGGCATATCGAGCACTCCTGCAAGCCTAGTAGTTATAAATCCATCAGTGTCGTCCATCGCAATCTTACCTACATATCCCCCTTCACTGGATGTAGGTTATGCTCAACAGTTTACTGCGACGGCGATCTATGCCGACGGTTCAACGGCGGAT
>JBEKCX010000782.1:0-3119 GCA_050014655.1 Occallatibacter sp.
CATTTCAAACTTATGGGCCTCATAGCCTTCATGCCAACACCGATACTTGTCATTGGGGACTTCCATGCCGCTACTTCGGGTTATATTAAAATGTACGCCATCACCGCCGCTGACAGCCTGCCACCCAGCTGTCTCATCTATAACCCTAATAAATGGGGAGTTTCCATTGTACGGGTCTAAACTGCCAAACCCTTGACCTTGGATAGTAAAAGTTTGAGTCTGATCAGCTCCTATTTTACTAACTCCAGTGATCACCGGCAAAACCTCAAGTGGGAATTTCCAGGCGTTAATATCCAATCCCGTGCCATCAGTCGAGGGGTATTTCCATTGGTTAATGCAGGCCAGAACAAAGGAAGCAGTAGGGGGCATCGGTACTAATCCAATTTCACGCTCGAAGCTCAAGAGATAGGTCGTATTCAGGTCGGTCGCATTGGCAGCTGTCATCCTCACCAAAGTGCCTGGATTACCCGATGCATGGTCAAAGCCGGTGGTCGTTGGTGCTGTTACAAATGTAAAGCTGCCGTTGTTGATCACTGAAACTGTATTACTTTCAAAGTTGACCAAATAGATGAAGTTGGTACTGGGGTCTACTGCGATACCCGCAGGGTCTTCTGCTTCGTTCACGATGCCGACATTGTTCAGGTTCGCGACCACACTATTGTTCGAGCCGTTGATCACTGTGAGGGCAACGCTAGAAAGGGCAATATAGATGAGATTAGTGTTGGGGTCTACTGCGATACCAGCATCGTATCTTGCCAAATCCACGGTGGCGACCACACTATTGCTCGAGCCGTCGATCACCGGCATAGTGCCGACAGGCCCAGAATTGATCACATAGATGAGATCAGTGCTGGGGTCTATTGCGATACCAGATCCTCCCACGTTCAAGGTGGCGACCACACTATTGCTCGAGCCGTCGATCACCGACACAGTGCCGTAGGTGCCGGAAGAATCGGTCACGTATATGAGGTCGGTGCTGGGGTCTATTGCGATACCGGCAGGGTATTCTCCCACGTTCACGGTGGCGACCACACTGTCGCTCGAGCCGTCGATCACTGAATCCCCACCTCAGGCAACAGGTCGTGTTCCTGCTTCCTTTCCGCCACAGTTGCGAACTATGAAGTAGTACAACATCAAGACTCAGAAAACAATGAACATAACACTACGTTGAATCAACAGAAATTATGATTTTGACGGAGAATTGTGCCTGCGGTATTTATGAAATACCGGAAATTCTAAATTCAAGATCACGTTGGTTGAATCCTCAAGTTCGGGGATTCGGCTTCTGATTTCAACGCGATCGATAATAACGACTATATTAGCCCGCAGAGAGTACTAGAGTACTATTTAAAGCTATTACTATTGAGCCATTGTCTCAACGGGGGATTCCAGTCAAAATTACAATTGTTAATTTCTATTTGTTGTTGAATCAGGAGGGCAAGCGATGATGGTGAATATAGAGTATCATAAAGGCTCTTTTTGTGTCTATTCATCAGTTTTTTGCCGGGAAGGATACTGTTCCGGGTGTGAGATCTACTCAAAAAGACCACTGTCGATCCAGCAAGTTGATCGTCATGAAGTTGTGAAATCGCGAAAAGCTCCAAAACTTGCTTTGGTACATTGAGCTCAATATTAGCAATAATATTATTCGATCATTACGATTATAGACAGGCATAAACTGTGTCCGATGCCCACTGCTTTTGACGAAATACGACACAGGCTAAATTTGGCATTGCACGGGTAGGAATAAAATGAATAACTTAACAAAATCAGTAAAGTTGATAGGTGAGGTCGTTTATTTGATGTTGGGAGCTGATTTCACGAGGCCGATAGACACCGAACTGATAAAAAATCCTCGTATCAATTACATTTGTTATTAAAATCGTTAAAAAGGCGTGGGCTGAGATAAAATCAAGACGACCTAAAGATATCAGGCTAAACATGGAGGTAGGGTAATCATGGCGGTTTGGAAATTGAAAAGTTGTCCCCGCTGTAATGGTGACCTTTTTGTGCAACGTGAGGCAGAAGGGTGGTTTGAATGCTGTTTGTTGTGTGGGTATGAAAGAGATGTATCGGATCTGGTCACCGTAAATACTGTTGGCCAGATTAAGGTAAAAGAACAATTGGAAGCGGAGCGGAGATCGTAATTTAAATGTGCCGTTCTTATCTCCCAGTTACCCCACTCAATAACTGGACACGTCTGAATGGGTTAAACGAAAGCTCCTCGCAAACATCGGGGAGCTTTCAAAGTTTTAGCACCCGGCTGGCAACTGCTAACAGCCACGCCCCAGTCCATCAGAGTATCGACTAATTTTAGTACTAACGATTTGCATTATTTGTACGTTTGGTTGATTGTCCAGTTAAGAAAAATCAAGTATCTTAAAGATAGCTTAGGTAAAAATAGGACGGATGACAATATGGAAAGTGGCAACCTGCCTGATAATATGCTGACTGTAAGCGAAGTAGCTAGGATTCTCCACGTTCATCCGAATACTTTAAGGCGTTGGTCGGATAAAGGGATAATAAAATCTTATTCTGTCACAACCCGTGGCGACCGGAGGTTTATGCCAAAGGATATAAATCAATTTCTAGCCAATGCATATACTCAAAATCATTAATGACTAAAGGGGCACAATCCGGTCTCAAAAAATGTAATAAATCTGGCACATTTCTGAGGTGAATTTTATAACCACTTAACGATCTTCAATATATAATATATACTCGTTCTAATAATGAATTACATTGCCTTTACATTGAGCTAAAAAATAATAGGAGAATAAATGGACGAGAAGAGTATCCTGCTGGTGGAAGACAACCCTGATGACGTAACGCTAACCGAACGAGCGCTCAAGAGATCAGGTATTTTCAATAAACTGGTAGTGGCCAAAGATGGAGTGGAGGCACTGGACTATCTGTTTGGTACAGGGAACAGAGCAGATAAAGATTTGAATGCCAGGCCTGATATTATTTTGTTGGACATAAATCTTCCGAAAATCGATGGACTGGAGGTCCTTAAGCGGATACGTGCCGATAAAAGTACTAAATTACTCCCTGTCGTAATTCTCACGTCATCCAAAGAAGACAAAGATCTCATCAACGCTTATGCTTTGGGTGCAAAT
>JBEKCX010000783.1:0-3117 GCA_050014655.1 Occallatibacter sp.
TGCCGAGTGGACGACCCGCTCGACGTGACCGTCGTCCATTTTGGCAATGCGGTCGGCGAATTCAAAGATGCGCGCGTCGTGCGTGACGACGACGAGCGCGCGGCCATCGTGCAACGCCACGCTGCGCAGCAATGCCATGATGGTGTGGCCGGTCTCGTGATCGAGTGCGGCGGTCGGTTCATCGCAGACGATCAATCTGGGGTTATGCACCAGCGCGCGGGCGATGGCGACGCGCTGCTGCTGCCCGCCGGAAAGCTCCGTGGGCACAGAGCGCATCATGCGTTCGTTGAAGCCGACCTGCTGAAGCACTTCGCGCGCACGGTCATTTGCCTTGCGGCGGTTCTCGCCGCGAACGAGCAAGGGCACGGACGCGTTCTCGGCTGCGGTCAATGTCGGAATGAGATTATAGGCCTGGAAAACGAAACCGATGTTCTCGCCCCGGTAGCGGGTTTTATCGCTCTGACTCATCTGGCGATAATCGTGGCCGAAAACGACGCACTCGCCCTCGGTCTGATCCAAAATGCCGGCGATGAGCGAGATGAGCGTCGTTTTGCCGCAACCGGATGGGCCGACGAGCATCATCAATTCGCCCGGGCGGACTTCCAGGTCAATGCCACGCAACGCCTGGACCGCAGCCGCGCCTTCGCCGAACGTTTTCCGAAGGCCGGTGCATTTGACGGCCATCCCGTTTTGGATTGATTTGTTCATATTCAGCTCGTTCAAATTGTGAAAACAGTTCTGGTTTAACTTCTGAAGACAATGGCCGGCTCAAGCCGGATGACCTTCCAAATGCTGGCCAGCGCCGAGCCGGCACAGATCAGCAACACCGCGCCCGCCGTGAGCGCCAGGATCTGCCACGGAAGACGGAATGCCACCTCGCTATTTTGGGTCACCGCGCCAAAAAGCGAGGCCGCGCCGACGCCGAGTCCGTAGCCAATGGCTCCGACCACCAGCGCCTGGAGAACAATCATGAGAAGCAGCCTGGAATTGGCCGCTCCCATGGCCTTGAGCGTTCCGAAATAGCGCAGGTTATCGAGCGTGAAGTTGTAGAAGGTCTGGCCCGCAATCGCCGTGCCAATGACGAAACCGAGCAAGACCGACGTGGCGATGTTGATGGGAATTCCGGTGCGCTTCATGAAATAATCCAGCGTGAGCTGCACGAACTGCTCACGGGTGTATGCGGTCAGCCCGGTCGTCTTTCGAATCCGGCCGCAAAGGGCTGCCAGGCTTTCCCCCGGCTTGGCCTTGACCAGGATGAACGAGAGCAGCTTGCGTTCGCGCGGCGCAAAAATCGTGGCCCGCGAATAGGTGGTGTAAACACTCGGCTGCGATTGAAAGCTCCGCGTCACCCGGCAAATGCCCACGACGACGGCGCGATGATCGTTCAATTCCAGCGCGTCGCCGATTTGAAGCGGCACGCGGCGGCCATCCGGCAACACCTTGGCCAATTTGTCGTTTGCGTTCACTTCATCCACGATCACGCCGTCGCTGCGACGCAAATCGGCCAGCGCGCCTTTTACCATGATGGGCGGGCCGCCGATGAGCGTCGCGTCGTCCAGGCCGAAGACGTTGCACGATTGAAAACTACCGTTGTCGAGCCGCGCCTGGAGCAGTCCTTTGTAGAGCGGCACGGCCCATTGGACGCCTTCGACGCCTCGCACACGGAACAGTTGAGTATCCTGAAGCGGCTTCACGTCATCCACGAATTGGACTTTTTCGTCCATGACCCAGATATCAGGAAGCGAGGTGTCGGTGAGAAACCCGAAGGTGCGGCTCATCAGCCCGACGAAAATCGCCGCCTGCTGCGTCATGAGCAGCGATGCGAACGTGAGCCCCATGATGATGCCGAGATACTTGGCGCGGTCGCCAACCAACATTCTGAGCGCGATGAAGTTCATGATGGCCATCCTCTCATGTTTATACTTGGTGGGTTTGTTTTTCCATTGCGATCCATGCGTCGGCCGGGACCTCAGCCGGGCCGGGGCAGGCGGTGAATTTCGCCGCCTTACTGAGATTGAGAATGCCGCGACCGCCGCCTGGCATTCGGAAAGACAGACTCGGCAACGTCAGGAAAGAGTGAACCCGTTGCAACCGCTCGGCTGGAAGCGCGGCCACGCCGTGGAATTTCAGATAGACATGCTGGCCGTTGACCATTTGGATGTCGAGGTAGCCCACGAACTGTTGTCCGGGCGCGTGTTGCCGTTTTGGTCGCTCAACGTGCTGCAATTCGCGCTCCTCCGCCTCACCGAGAAACTCCTGCTGGGAGATCTCAACGAGGTCGGGCGCTTCTGACGACGGTTTTGGCTTCCATGCCGAAATCCCTTCGCCCGCCAGGTCAATTCGCGCGATGTTGGAGACAACGAACGTCGTCAGCGAAGATTGACCGGTTAGGATGATTCTTCCCTGAGCAAAGAATTCAGGGCGCTGAGACTCTTTGATGATGCGTTGCACTAACGCGGGTTCGTCCTGAGTGAAAGTGCAGAGGGAGCCGTCAGCTCCGTGGATTCTAATCTGCAGTTCTGGGTTGACCCGAGCGGAACCGCCAGACACTCGAATGCTTTCGCTTGTTTTCATTTGTTGTTTTGTTATTTTGTCAGTTTAGGTATCAGGCAACTTGCACCAGGAGTTGCTTCGATTGTGCAGTTGCCGAAGCGAGCGCGTTTTCCGGCCCAATGGCGCGGTTCGCCAGACCTTCGACCCGCACGACATCCACCTTAGTGATGCCGATGAACCCAAGGACCGCGCGGAGATACGGTTCGTGGAAGTCGTACGTCTTGGCCGGTCCATCGGAAAACACACCTCCGCTTGCCAGCACGAGAATCACGCGTTTGCCGTTCACAAGGCCTTTCGGCCCGTGGGACGTGTAGGAAAAGGTGCGTCCGGCGCGGACGACGTGGTCAATCCACGCCTTGAGTGTTGAAGGGATGCTGAAGCTGTGGACGGGCACGGCCAGCACGATCACATCGGCCTCCAGCACTTCATTGATCAGCAGATCGGAGTAGGCCAACGCCTCCACCTGCGCGGGCGTAAGTTCTTCCGGTTGCGCCTGAAGCGCGCCGACAAACGCCCGCCCGACATGGGGCGGCGGGTTCTCGGCAAGGTCGCGAACCACCACGT
>JBEKCX010000784.1:0-3100 GCA_050014655.1 Occallatibacter sp.
GTCGAGCCCAGCGGTGGCGTCACCAGCACCAACTTCTCCGAACGGATGGGCAAGGAGCAGGCGGAGGGTGCTTCTCTGGCGGATTACGAAGGGTTTGTTGCCAACACGAACGCGATCTTCGCCAGCATGAGGGCGGGAAGGAAGACAAGCGCGGAAGAGGTTGCGCAGGTCATCTACGATGCCGCAACGGACGGCACAAACCGGCTTCGCTATTTCACCGGCGAGGACGTTGGCAACTTCGTTCAGTCGAAGCAGGAAATGTCCGATCAGGACTACGTCAATTTCATGAGAGCGAGGTTCCTCACCTGACCGCGCGGCTTGAAAACGGCCAACCAAAGTAACAACGCGCGACTGAAGACCCACAAATCCACCTTGCTGTTGATGTTTGCCTCAAAAAAGCCTCATTCCTTTGTAATGCTGCTCGTCACATGGAAACGGCTGATCTTCGGTCCACCCTTCCTGTTTCAAATCAGCAATGATGTGCAACCGCGCCGCCGTGGCCGCTTGGTCGCCCCAAAGTTTGCGCACCTGCTCAATGCCGGCAAGGTGATGCCGCAGCTTGCGGTGGCGCATCCCGTAGGGAGGCTTGCCCGCAAACTCATCCAACCAGCGATGCACCTCTTCAAACGGATGACCCAACGCCAACGTCGTTTCCGCGCAATGTTCTGTAAACGATGGCATAAGCTTTTCAGAGCGCTGTCAATTCCAATCACTCGGACGATTGGATTTACAGAGCTGGCTCGTGCTTGCCTTTGTTGGGGCCGGACGGGTGTCTCATGCAGGGATTTGATGTCAGGGAAACCAGGCTCGAATTTGAGGTGCCGCAGAACTTGCATTGATATTTTGGCTTTTCGCTCCCCTCGTAAAGCGCGTGTTTGCCTTTGGCCGGCCCGAGTGGGTGCCTCATGCAGGGATTTGCCGTCAGGGACGAAAGACTCGAATTCGAGGTCCCGCAATATTTAAAGTAGTAGTTCATGGTTGAGTTTTCATTGGTCGGCAGGCCAGTTCGCTGAGGAACGGGGCGATGACGCGCTTTTCGGTCTTACGTTCCAAACGGGGGTTTCTGGCATAGGATTTATGCGTTCGATGGTTGTTGCAGTCCGAGCAGGCATTCAATCATCATTTTCTGATGTCGCTGGATCGTCTCCGAGTTCCATTCCGGCTCGTCGAGCATCAGGCGCTGTTTGATGCTATCGAACGAACCGTTTGGATAAAGTTCGCGTTTCGCTCTCGGCGTGAAGTTGCTCAGGCGGGAGTTCTTGCTGTGGCTGATCAGACACAGGTTACCGAAAGAGTCAAGAATCTCTGTTGGGAGTGCCGGCAATCCTTCCATTGGGGTCTGTGGGTAAAAGTGCTCCCTCGAGCTGCGGAAGGTGAACTCCCAGTTTCTGATGGCAGCGAACTGCCCACTATGTCTCAGCCACAGAAGGTAGTCGAGGTAGTTGAATACCAGATTATTTCCGATCTCGTGGAAAGACAGTCGGGGGGCTATATTCTCCGCCGACAGCGAGCCCGCCTCGGTTTGGCAACGGCCCTCGCGAACATGGATCATCTGGTAATAATCCGCGCCCGCTCCCTCAGAGAGGAATCTATCGAACACAAATGCCCTGGCCACCGATTCTAGATATTCCAGATACTCGTTCATCTCGATTTCTGTCTTGCTAAATAAATGGTTCAGCGCCGCATTGAGCCAATACTTGTAGTCCATCGTCGGCGTTGAAACGTGAAAGGCGGAAAGCAGCATGAGGATTCGCCGGTTGGTTCCGTCATCCGCCTCCTCTTCGCCAGCGTTGCCGAAAGTATTCACGTAGCTGGCGCTTCCGGCGTTCCATTTGCACCGTTTGAGACTCCAGTGGTCCTTGCCGCCGAGGAACTCCCGTTTCAGCACATAATGGTCGAGAAGATACTTGCAGCGCAGAAGGCTGAAAACGAACCGCTTCACTTCTTTCCCCGGATCCTCAGCATTGAACACGTAATTCTCGAACTCGAGAATCAACCTCTTGTCATCGAGCGCAATATTTTTTCCAGTCGCCACACGCAGGACGTGAAGCAGGAAGTTCGGGAAATTGACCACCGCATTGAACCTCTCGGGCGTTGGCTCATCGCCTTTACCCTCCAGTGGATCCGTTGCCTCCTGCTTGATAATCTCATCTAGGTTGAGTTCCTCTTCGCCACCGGGGATATTGACCGCCGCTGACTCAAGGATATCCCGCAGTGAGTCGAAGTCCGTTGGAACGAACCGCCCCCAATCCCTGCTTCCAAAGACTGCATCCCGCTTAGACAGCAGGAAGCCCATCTGCACATAGCGTTCCATGTCCGCGCAAGCTTCCCAGACGGCATAGATGCATCGCCGGTTCTTTTCACGTTCCTCCTCGGGGCAATGTTTATCGAGTGATTCCATCAACCGCGACTTGAGCACCTCGTGCTTTTCGAGTTGCTCGCCGCGGTTATTCATGATTTCGAAGTAATGGTTGAGATCCATGTCATCGGACACCTTCACCCGCATGATGCACACTCGGTTCAAAAGGAACTCCACAAACCGGGCAAGGGTCACCCCGTTTTCTTTCAATTCTGCATTCAGACACTGCTGGATGAGGCGGTAGCCAGTGAGGATCGCGCCATTGATCGTCATGCCTTGAAGCGATTCCGGTTCACCGTTCACCAAGGTTCCTTTGAAAATCGCCCACAGAGTCTTGGTTGAATGATCACGAGATTCGAAGCGTATTCCCAACCGATCATACCAGTCCATGTCTTCGCAAGTCTCGTTTTTCAGAAAGCAGGCGAGCAACGTCAGCGTCGTCAGTCGTTGCTGTCCGTCGATGGTCTCATAAACCCTCGATCCCGGTGGACTTCTTTCGGAAACCACCAGCGATCCCACGTAATAGTTCCGGCCGGTCGGCAGGTAGTCGATAACGTCGCGGATGAGCTGGCGGATCTCACCTTCTCCCCAGGCGTAATTCCTCTGATACATCGGGATCAGGTAATCGTCTCGTTCCAGCAATTGCTTTACTGAAAGCTGTATCGGCGGTTCATTCATGGTAGCCCATTTCTTTGAAAAGTTCATAAATCGTCTCGGTCTTCCTCGACTTGTTTTCTCCGA
>JBEKCX010000785.1:0-3079 GCA_050014655.1 Occallatibacter sp.
ACGGCCTGATTATCCCGGCGTTAGCTCCTTATCAGGTGCTTTTTGTTCTGGGCTATTCGGCTCTGTTTACGCTTGCGATTGATTTTCCTAAATACGAGGCTTTTAAAAAGTTCGGGCTGTAAAATTCTCGCGAGTATAGACATAATGTCCCGATGGACAGTATATGTTTGTTTTCTCTTCTTTGCCGCAAAGGTCGCAGGTTTTCGTCACAGATTCGGTCGCGTACACTAGCGGCCTGGCACATACCCCGCAATTATTTACAGACTCCATGTTCATCCTTCCCAAAATCATCAGGAAAATAGTACTGGCAATCAAAATAACTCAAAATCGAATAAGCCTGGCAGGAAATGATTTTGATGTTCACTTTTACAGCGCATTATCAAGGCAATAAAATGCAGGCAAACTGCCTACCAGCGGGGACCTCAGCCGCCGCCTCGTGACTCGAACGGGTTGACGCACGGGTCAGGCTTGACCGGGGCAGTTATTTTTTCAGGATTTTGTGCGCCGCATTTCGGGCATTTAATATTATTTTCCTTTTCAAATAAACCTTTTGAGTATTCGAATTTCCCGCCGCATTGCGAGCATTTGTAATTAGTTTGTGGCATGTTTATCTCCTGATATTAACATTTACTTCGGATTATACAGTTATTTACTTTCTTCTTTGCAGGGCTTCATTTTCCAGATAGGCCGTCATCTGCGGCGCCACCAGCACGGCAACGCCGGGCAGCATCGGCGGCATGATTTTTGCCATTACTTCGGGCAGAGCACCGGGTAGCATGTTCTTCATTGCTGGAGGCATCTTGGGAATGGCTGCCAGCATCAGTTGCTCGGCCCTGGGCATTAGTTTAGGCAGCATGCCCGGCAGCAGCCTGGGCATCAGTACCGGAATCATTTTTTCCATCATCCCCAGCATCGGCCGGCGCATCCCGGCCGGCATGCGGACAATCATCGCCATCATGCCCTTCATCGTTCCGGGCATGGCATCCATTATTTCCGGCATCATCTGGCCCATCATCTCGGCCATGCCTTTGACCGTCATCATATCTATCGCAATACCGAAAACATCCCAGGCATCTAAAACGCTGTAGGTGGGGTCTTTTACTTCATAACCTAATGCTTCGACCACTAAGTCGGTAAAATCGAGTACACGGACCGGCGATTTGCCGGCGCGGGCGCCGACCCTGAGCTGTACTTCGCAGCAGGGACAGGTTGTCAGGACAATATCCGCTTTCACTGCTTCGGCTTCTTTCATGCGGAAGGCGCCGATCGCGTCTGCCGCCGGCGGCCTGCCGACACGGGAAAGCACGCTGCCGCAGCATAATCCGTTTTCGCGGTTGTGTTCCATCTCGACAAAATCAATCCCGGGTATGGCTTTAATCACATCCCTTGGCTGGTCGTAAATCCCGCCGTGCCGCCCGATATGGCAGGGGTCGTGGTAAGTAATTCTGCCGCCGTCTTTGGGTGTTTGCCTAAATTTAAGTTTACCGTCTTTTATCAGTTCGTCGGTGACTTCGGTAATATGTTTTACTTTGATATCATATTTCAAGTTTAATTTTTGCGCCCATTCGCGGTAAGTGTGATTTAAAGTCACCCAGCAGCCGGGACAGGAAATAACCACTTCCTCCACGCCGCGTTTGTTCAGCTCGTTAATATTATGCTCTACCGCTTTGGCAAACAAATCCCACTTGCCCGCAGAGTACATCGGGATGCCGCAGCAGGCCTCATCTTTTCCGAGGTAGGTAAAATCGATGCCGCCTTCCTTTAAGATATGCACGGCGTTTTGCGCGATGTCATGTTCCACAAAGGAAGCCGTACAGCCCGCCCAGTAGGCTACCTTCGCCCTGGGGAGCACTTTGACATCAGCCGGCACCCACAGGTCTCGTTCCGACTTATTCCCCGCCCAGATGTTATCTTCCCTTCTGAAACTGGAAGCCATAAATTCAAAACCGGGGAAGGTATGATAGCCTTTTTCCTGGATTACTAACCCGCGCATCTGGTCCCACATTTGTTGGATGGGGATTTGCACCTGGCAGACCTGGTTGCAGCGCTGGCAGGTTGTACAGAGTAAAAAGGAATCCAGCATCTTCTGGTTGAACTCGGCTTTACCGTCCAGATATTCGCGCAGGAAATACCAGCGGCCGCGGGATGTTTCCGTTTCCCACTGCCTGCCGGAATATTGGTCGCAGACATCGATGCAATAACCGCATTGGGCACAGGAATAGGCTTCATAGGCGATTTGTGCCGGTATCTTTTTTGCCAGCTTTGGCTTGTGGCTGAAGACCGCCCTTCCGACACCCATTAACGGCTGCGCCAGCTGTCCGGCTTTCATCGTAAGATTCATTAATCCGGGATTACGGTTTTCCGGTAATATCTTCCCCGGGTTTATCAGCCAATCCGGGTCGGTCTTTTCTTTGTAATTCAATATTTTAGTCACTTTACCGCCGCCGAGGTTCCGGCGCGCATAGCTGGTAAAGTATAATCCCACCGAATACGGGCAGCCTCCGAACTGGCAGGCGACATCGATTATTTCCAGAGAACGCGGAAATTCAAAGGTGTAAGCCGGCGAGCGCTCGTCACCCAGTAAATGTCCCAGGATAGAGGCCTGTCCATGACTGATCAGCGTAACCTCCAATGCGATATCCGGGAATTTACGTTCGATCTCATCAATTGATTGCCCCAGGTTCAGCACCGGAACGGCAACTATTGCTTCACTGGAAATCAAAGACGGTCCGAGTCTTTTTAGGCGAATCGGGTAGAAACGGTCAGCCCATTCTTTAGCTGTAACATTCTCATCAGCGAGTTTTCCGCCGTTCCCGGCAATAATTTTTAGTAATGCCGGTTTTAAAGTCTGTTCCCGGGATGAGGGATAAACAAAGAGCGCCCGGCAGCCGACGGCCGGCGGTCCGGCATTTTCATTATTTTGTGTTTCGGGTTCGCCCCAATGAGGTTTTATTTTCGCAGCCGCTAATTCACTTTCTTTCTGTTTGTTTGTGAATTGACCGTTGGCAAAACTGATATGCCATAGCGGTAATTGCATTTGATTAATCTCATAAAAGGTCTGGATTACATGCTTTGTTCC
>JBEKCX010000786.1:0-3769 GCA_050014655.1 Occallatibacter sp.
ACTACTCGTTTTGCCGGACCAAACCTTAGTATTACCCGGGCATGGATCCAAAACCACTATTGGGCAAGAGCGCCGTAGCAATCCTTTTCTTCGATAATTTATTGTTCTTGATTGTGAATACTACTGGCTATGGGCGCCATACCAACTAAAGGAGACAGCAATATCCTTGTTAGGGAGTCAGTGGAAGGACAGGAACTAGGCAGAACCTGACGAATAATTTTGAATTTTTGAGGACCGCTTGAATCAATCTTATCATACAGCTCTGTCCACGCGACATGACTGGAAACCTCAGCCAGCAACTGCTGAACTATTATTTTTCCAGGTTTATAATAGTTTCAAAGGTTCTAGCTACCGTACAATACCGTCCATTTGCAAGGCTTGAAATACTATGCCTATTTTTGAGCATCCTTGAACAGCAACGCATTAATCTGGTCCGCTTGTTCGTCATCCGGAAGAGACAAAAGATATCTCAAGCGCCTCTCAGCTACAATGTGGCTATTAATAGGATCACCAAGCGAACGGATTATGTCAAGGACCTTTGGTGATAGGCTCAGTAAGTTCATTATCTGAGTAACTCTTGCCCGAGAGACCTTGAAATGCCGGGCCAATGCTGAAAGAGATTCGCATTGGCCACTGTCTAAAGTTCTCTGCCATTCCATGGCAAGATAAATGGGGTTTCGATACTGCGTCTTGTCCACCTTACTGAGATTATGGTCGGAACGAGCTACCGCCATTTCAAATACGGCTCGAAAAGTTCTGTGTATTGACCGATTCGGGGAGCCAGTTCCCCCCTCTGTGTTTTCTAATCTCCTGTCAAAATTTTACCTGTATGTATACTGTTTATGTTCTTCGAAGTAAATCAACTGGGAAACATTATACTGGTCAGACCGAAAATTTCCAGATTCGTTTCAATGCTCATGCTACAGGTCTTGCCCGCTACACACATGAGCGCGGGCCACGGGAATTAGTTTATTCAGAAGAGTTCCGAACCAGGGCGCTGGCTATGGCCAGAGAAAAATTCCTGAAAAGCGGCCAAGGTCGCGAATGGCTAAAAGAACAGTTAAAAAGTAGAGCGCGTCCGCCTGAGGCGGACTAACCGCTGGGTTCCAGGTTCTCCGCCTGTGGCGGACTAGTCGGGAACCAGGTCCTCCCTTGTTATTTTCCGGTATTAAAAACTTCAAATACCGATTTTAGCTGCTAAATATTCTCTACACCGTTCCGTTGTTTTCTAAAAAATCACAAACTTGTTGGCTGTAAGATACTTATTTATAATCCCCCCTCGTGTTATCAAATTCAGCAATGTCGGAGCTGTTATTAAAAACACAGAACAAAAGCTTTCGAACCTGGTTTCTAACTGACGAATGGATAACACCGATGAATTCTTTATTGAATATAACAAGATCAGCTTAAACAGTTTTAACACACCAAGTTATCATTATTAAATAGCATCTATTATTTATTGTAATTCAATAATATTTTCTTGACATTCAACAATTTATCCGTTATATTTATTTATATAGCATCAGAGGAAATTTGATGAAATATCTTGAAAAAACTCCTGGTCAATTGTCACAAGCAGAGTATTACTTGTGCTCTAATATATAGGACCGGTACTTTCCATCCGGCCAAGGCCTCCAGGTAATTGAGATGACAGGTACTCTAATATACAGAAATGCGATAGAACGAGCAGGAGAGAGTAAAAAACATGCAACAGATTGTAGCTAACAAGGTTGACCGCGAACAGAAATTGTTGTATCGATTGGGCAGCATCTCTGCAATTTTGATTAGTTTGGGGTATGTCATCATTACTGTGTTATATATTCTTGTAGGAGCCCGACCAAGTGGTGGCGAATCATGGCTCAAGTATCTCGCCAATCATACCATGGTGTGGTGGGTTATTGTTGCTCTTTCCGTGATGACCGACCTTCTTTTCGTACCTGTCCTGGTATCGCTTTACCACGCGTTGCAAGAGGGCAACAGGTACATCATGTTGTTCGGAACCGGATTAATTGGATTATTTATCGTCTTAGATTTGGCAATTACCTGGCCGAACTATTCAACGCTTCTCGCGATTAGCGGCAATTACACTGCGGCCACGAGCGAGGTCCAGCGAGCGGCCTTTATCGCGGCTGCAAATTACGCATCCGCGGTGGTAACATCGCCAGTTTTATCTATCTACATCATATTGTTCCCAGCTTTGGGGACTCTGATAATCAGCGTGGTTATGCTCAAGGGATTATTCAGTAAAGCCACGGCTTATACCGGTATTGCCACAGGCGCCTTTGGAATTATTGCGGTGGTTGGGCCTATTTTTATCAGTGTTCTAGGCTTAATCGGCGCAATTATCACTTCTATACTTACCCTAATCTGGTTTTTGCTTGTAGGCCGCAGATTTTACAGGCTCAGTCAGGTGTAAAACCCGGCAGCTTTCACTATAAAAATGCCGGGAAATTTGCAGGTGAACTGAAATGCTGCGTCAGACTAATTTTGCAGAAAAGATAAAATAGCCCCGGTATATTGCTCCGGTTTTTCCCAGGTGGGGAACGAAGGAGTCCCGATTATTAATTCGGCCGAACAAACGGGCAATAGTGTAATGATATTTTGTATGGAATAACAATGGAATTTAGGCAGATTTTAACATTAATCAGTCTGCTTGTCAATAGGAATTATTATATAATAACCCGGTTTGAAATTTGCCAGGAATTGTTTACGAAAACATTTAATAAAATAAAACAGGCAGAATCAATTAAGATTTGATTCTGCCTGAAAACGCGCAATAACCGCTTTCTTGACAGCGGGTTGATCAGTATATAGTGACGGCTGCACTCCCCGACGTGATATTATCCAGTTCGCAATACATTGTTGCGGTCGTATTTCCCTGGACAACTGAAGCGGAGGTTTTAATCGTAACGTTGGTGCCGGCAATAAGCGTAACAGTATTAGCGCCGTCTGCCGCTACCGCGACATCAATAACTTCACCGACGAACGGAGACTGTAAATTGGCGACAATATCCGCTGCGCTCGGCAACGCCATGGTAAGGGCCGCATTGGAGGTGTCGAACCGGAACAGATAGTATTGATCCAGTTGGGCGCCGGTAATACTGAGGTTCGAAGCACCTGCATTATAATACTGACTCGCCGTAGTGCTGGCACTGGTACAGGACGTCAAACCGGCCGCAGCGATCATCAATACCGCCATCAAGATTGCCAGATACCTCCATAATTTTTTATTCTTCATCTTTTCTCCTTTTCAAACCCGGAACATTAATGTCGTAATCAGTTCCCGAAATGCCCGATTCAATTATTAATATTATCACGATTAGTTGACGTCTGCTCTTTTAACAGCAGCACGCGGATTAATTGCTGAAACAGTCCCTTATTGATATAATAAAGTTCCGTGGGGCTGTAGCTCATTCGGGAGAGCATTTCCTTTGCAAGGAAGGGGTAAGGGGTTCGAATCCCCTCAGCTCCACGAACAATTCGCAATTAAAGAGACTATTTTGGAAACCGGAAAAATGGTCTCTTTTTGTTTTAGACCGTTTAACGAAAAGTTATTGTTGTTGTATTTAATAATTGTCAGGCAGTTACTTTGATTTACTGAGGAGCTGTTTCCTATATCTCTCCGTGGCATTCTTTCTGGCCTTGGCGTAGTTATCTTTGGCCATTTTGATCAGGTTATTCCGGGCAATAAGGGCCGTTTTTAGTGCTTCGCGGTATTCACCCAGCGGCGACAGTTTGCTTTGCTTGGTCACGTCCTGAATCTCCTTAA
>JBEKCX010000787.1:0-3059 GCA_050014655.1 Occallatibacter sp.
TTGACGGCACAGGCGTTTGCCTTCTAACAAAACGTTTGGAAAAAGGAACGTTCCACTGGCCGCAGAGCGCGGGCGAACCCAACGCCAAAATCCGCCTGGCCCCGCAAGCCTTGCAACTGCTGCTCGATGGCGTCGAACTCAAAGACGGCGCCCGCCGCGCCTGGTATGAAGCCACGGCGTAAAGCATAAACTTTTTTGCCAAAAGTTTGAACAGGGCCGCGCGCGGGCCGTCTGATATGACAGTCAAGTGAACAGCGGTCCGCTTCAAACTGAAAACGCCGCGCTCCGGCAAAAAGTGCAGGAGCAAGGGCAAGCCTTGGCCCAAGCCCAGCGCGAAATCACTCTCTTGCGCCAGAAGCTGGACGCCCTGGCTCGGCGGTTCTTTGGCAAGAAGTCCGAGCAACTCAGCGACGCCCAGTTGGAACTGCTCTTGAGCGGCCTGGCCGAAAACAGTGCCGCGTTGCCACCCGAAGAAAAGGAGCCTCCGGCGCGGCTGGCGCCGCCACGTTCCCCCTCCCACTCGCAACGCCTGCGCACCCCGGACAACCTGGAAGTGGTGCGCCAAGTCATCGAGCCGGAACTGATCGCGCAAGAGCCGGAGCAATGGAAACGCATCGGCCAGGAAGTCGCCCGGCGCCTGGATTATCAGCCGGGCAAGTTCTTCTGGCAGGAAACTGTCCGGCCCAAATACGTTCGTGTGGACAATCGCCAGTTGCCGCCGGTCATCGCGCCCGCGCCCGCGCAGGTCGCCGACCATAGCCTGGCCGCGCCCGGTTTGATGGCCCAGTTGCTGGTCAGCAAATTTTGCGACCACTTGCCCTTCTATCGTCAAGAACAGATTTTCCGCCAGCGGCACGAGGTGTTCATCAGCCGCCAGCAAATGGTGCAATGGACGGCGCAGAGCGTCCGCCTCTTGTCGGCCATTGCTCGCTGCCTCAAAGAGCAAGTGCAACGCAGCCCGTATGTGCAGGTCGATGAAACGCCGGTCCGCTACCAAGACCCGGACCTGTCCGGCAAGTGCGGACAAGGCTACCTGTGGACCGCCTTAGTTCCCGCCCAATGCGTCGTTTATGAATGGCACGCCAGCCGGGCCGCCGCCTGCCTGGACTCCCTTCTCGGCCCGGACTACACCGGAAAAATCCAGTGCGACGGTTACAGCGCGTATCCCGCCTTTGCCAAGGACAAGGAGGGCATCACACTTTTTGGTTGCGTGGCCCACTTACGGCGGGGATTTTTCGAAGCGCAAGACCAAGCGCCCCAGGTCGCCGGCTGGTTCCTCAACCAGATCGGGCAAATGTATGGCTGGGAAAAACACCTGCGGGAAAACCGCGCCGGCCCCGCCTTGCGCCAGGCCCATCGAAGTTCGCACAGCCAGATGATTGTCAAACGCTTGGAGCGCGCCCTGCTAAAGTTGCGCCCACGCTACCTGCCGCAAAGCCCGATGGGCCAGGCCCTCACCTATGCCATAAACCAATGGGCGAACCTGGAACGGTTCCTCGAACACGGCGAGGTCGAGATTGACAATAATAAAGTCGAAAACGTCATTCGGCCGACTGCCGTTGGAAAACGCAACTGGCTCTTTTTCGGCTCCGACGATGCGGGCCAGCGCAACGCGGTCATCTACACCCTGATCCAAAACTGCCGGATGCATGGCGTCGAACCCCACGCCTATCTCAAAGACGTGCTGGAGCGCTTGCCCACCACCACCAACCAGCAAATCCAATCCCTGACGCCCTTGAATTGGCAGAAGGAACGCCAAGGCCAGGTTAAGCTGGCCGCCTGAACTCCATCGGCGCCGCGAACCGCTCATCCCTCGTTTGACCGTCTCTTTGTCAATAAGGTCGCTCCTTCACCGCTTACGGTTTTCTGACAGATGGCGATGTATCGTGGCTTCCAAGCATTATGTAAATGACAATAATAATTTTAGCGTAACTTCGGTTACGGTCTCACTCAAAAACCGCGAATTTTTAATCCAGAGACCAGGTCGAGTACGCGCCCCAATCGGGCGCGGCTCGGCGTCACTCTCTGGATAGGCGCTTCGCGGTGCCTTGAGTGGGGGTGCGTCGAGTTCGCGCCTCTTTTATTTCCGTGCCTCAGTTTTCGCTTCAACGTAAAACAAATGAAGGCGCAAATTGAACAGACTCCCCACGACAACCAAAAACCAAGAATTTTGGTGATTGAAGACGAACCCGCCTTGTTGCGGGTTTTATCTGTTGTCCTCAAACGCGCCGGATTTGATGTTTCCATTGCGGCGACCGGAACCGACGGCTTGCGCCTCGCCGACGAACAGAAATGTAATCTCATTCTTTGCGACATTGACCTGCCCGACATTCGAGGGTTCGAGGTTTGCCGGCGGATCAAACAAAATCCTCGATTGTGCATTATTCCGATCATTCTCATGTCCGGGCGTCTGGCCGAAGGGAACGAGGCGCGGGCGCTGAAAGTCGGGGCGGCGGATTTTTTAAGCAAACCATTCGGGGCGGAAATCGTTGTGAAAAGAATATCCGCCCACATCCTGGGAGGAAAAAATGGAAAAGGAACCACCTGAAAATGATGATGAAAGATACGTCCGTGAAATGAACGAAGCTGCCGAACGGGACGCTCATTTTGACCGCGTGAAGGCTCAATTGTGGCGGCGCATTGCCGCCGCCATGAGGGAAACACCGAGCCTGGCCCTCCAGGGGCCGTCACACCTTGTCGTTACGACTCCTGCTGGGAACAGTGTCCAAGTGAGAGATGGAGGGCAGGGAACAAAGGCTTTTTTGGACCGGCACAGTCCGGCCGAAGGGTCGCGATAAAAAGGCGGCAAAAAAGGCGGCAAAAATTGCCGCTTGCATAATGACCTGACCTGTGCCTTCAATGCGTCGATGTCCCGAAAAAGACGTATGTGATTTAAACAATTGAAAAACAGATTTGCGGCTTCGGCTGCTGTCCAATCCAAAACTGGTAATTTTGACTTGCAGGACACGGTTCGAGGCACGCCCACATCGGGCGTGCCCGAAAGCGTTCCTGTGAGGGCATACCAGTGCCTGGATTGGGGCGTGAGTAGGTCACGCCTC
>JBEKCX010000788.1:0-3056 GCA_050014655.1 Occallatibacter sp.
TCCCCTTCAGTTCCTTGCCTGCGCCGTGAATCTCGCCGGTGCGCGATAGTTCTCCCCCTGATTCGGAGAGCTCTCCCAGTTTCTCTACCAGGTCTCCAAGTCCCTTGAGAATCCCGCCCAGCCCTGACTCGATGCCACTTTCACTCTTTTTCTCATCGCGCTTCTTAAACATGTGCATGGTCTCCTTCGTTCTGAATTCCGTATTCTTTCACTTTGCTATGAAGGGTCTTATAGTCCACCTGGAGCAGGCGCGCGGCCTTGGCTTTGTTTCCGCCTGAGGTGCGCAGTGCGTCGACGATGGCCGTCCGCTCGACATGGACCGTATTACTGCGGACGATCTCCCGCAGTGAAAGATCGCTGTGCCCCCGGCCAGGCTTGGAGGATCGCTCCGCCTGTTCCTCATCGACCAGGAGCTTACCGTTTTTGGCCCCCAATCCGAGATGCTCCTCGGAGATCACATCCTCGGCCATCAACACGCTGCGCCGTACGACGGAGCGAAGCTGTCGCACATTTCCAGGCCAGCGGTAAGCCAGCATCGCCTCTACCGCCGGCGGGGAAAACCCTCGGATGAACTTGGAAAGCTCGATGTTCGCAATGTCCATGAAGCGCTTGGCCAGGTACGGGATGTCCTCGCAACGCTTGCGCAGGGGCGGGATGGAGATGGTGTATTCGTTGAGCCTGAAGTAAAGGTCGGAGCGGAACGAGCCGTGATCGCAAAGCGCTTCCAGGTCCTGGCCGCTTGCAGTCAGCATCCGGGTGTCCACATGGATAGGCTTGACGCCGCCTAGCCGGTACAGGGTCTTTTCCTGGAGTACCCGAAGCAGCTTGGCTTGCGAGGCAAGCGGCATATTGGGGATTTCGTCCAGAAACAGCGTCCCCGTGTGCGTCTCCTCGATCTTTCCCACGGTCTTCTGATTGGCCCCGGTGAAGGCTCCCCGCTCGTGCCCGAACAGCTCGCTCTCAAAGAGCGCCTCGGGGACCGCGCCGCAATCCACCGGGACAAATGGCTGCCGCGCGCGGTTGCTGGCCTGATGAATGGCCCGCGCCACCACTTCTTTGCCCGATCCGGTTTCGCCCACGATGAGCACGCTGAAATTCGACTTGGCAACCCGTTCAATGGCCGCGATCACCTTGCCGATCGCCTCGCTGGGCCCAAACGTCTCGCGCGGCGAGAGAACATGGTGGACGTGGTCCACCAGATGCTTCAACTCCAGCTTCAGGCGACGCTCGTTCAAGGCGCGGAGCACGACGCGGAGCACTTGTTGATGCTCAAATGGCTTGGCCAGATAGTCGTGGGCGCCGGCACGCAGCGCCTCCACCGCTCCCTGCACCTGGGCAAACCCCGTAATCAGGATCACGGGCAGCTCAGGATCGATCTCCTTTGCCTTACGCATGAGTTCCATACCATCCATGCCTGGCATTTTCATATCGGTCAGCAGCACATCGGGGTCTCCGGCGCGGACCAGTTGCAGTGCCTCGGCGCCGTCTTTGGCCAGCAATGGAGTCAATCCTTCACGACTTATTACATTGCCCAACAATCGGGCCATCGAGCTGTCGTCGTCGGCAATAAGGATCCTGCCATGCACGGGATTCATCGGGTCTTTCTTGGCCGCACTCTGGGTTGGCCCAGCGGGCACACAACGTCGATATCGGACTCCAGGTACTTGGCGGCCTGGTGCAGCATGCCCAGGAACAGAATTCCGCATTCCCCCGCGCCCAGGGTTTTGTTGATTCGGTCCGCAACGAAGCGGTCGCGCCTCTCCAGAAGCGTGTCGCGCAGTTGTTGCTCGCAGAGATTGGATCGAACCGCTGTCCCGGACGCAAAGGCTGCGGTTGCCAGTTGATATTCCTGCACCAATAGTTCGGGCGATTCCGTGCCCATCAGGGTCGCTCCACGCGCCTCAAGCTGCAACAGCATCCTGTGGTTTCGGCTGCCTGCTGCAGCCAGCTCCGACACGATGACCCGCTCGTGCCCGCAAACCGGCAAACCATCCTGATAGAGCCGTACGGTTCCCCAAGTCAGCGGCAGGCCTGCAACCACGCGCTCGATCTCTTCCCACATCTTCTCCACCACGGTCGCGTTTCGCGTCAAACCCTGTCGCCCAAGCGTGGACAGTTTCTTGCCTCGAATCGATGCACCCAGCGTTCCCATGTCCGCCGGTGTGTGGATGATCGGGAGATAGATGAGCTTTCTTTTCCCGACGCATGTTGGCGGTGCGCTCATGGTGCCGATCATCATGCGCCTGCCCCCGCACAAAGTCCACGTAGAGTCGGCTGTGTTCTTTGTACATGTTCCGTCATCGGTCAATTCTGTCGGCGTATTACCAGCGCGAACATTGATCGCACCGCTTCCTGCCCATTCTGGGAATCGGTTCAGTAATAACCGCCGCGATCTGCTCTACCACGTCATTGTGCTCAATGAACGGCACCTGAAGCGCTTGATGAGTGAGTATGTCCGGTACTACCATGACGACCGAACGCATCTTGCGTTGGAGAAGGGAACTCCGGCGGGTCGCCGGGCAGCAGAGAGCGGAGACGCGGCTTGCAGGGTCGTCTCCATGCCAAGACTCGGCGGCCTGCATCATCGCTACGACCGCGCAGCCTGAGCTGCCGTTTCGGACATCTTACAAAGAATATGTAGAGAAACAGAGGGAGAAGCGTGCCTGCCGCCGTCTAGCCGTGCACTTCGCGCAGTCTCCGGAACGGTTCTTGGCTGCCGAGCGCATCTTGCTCGGCTATATAAGATCCTTCCCAAATCGCTTGAAATTATCGAATCGAGTTCTGTTCATGCCGGATAGAATTGTGGCGAAGCACAGTAGTTATACGGGCCGGTTTACTTCCCGTTCAGCTTTACCTCCGGGCTGGTCTCC
Source organism: Occallatibacter sp. (assembly GCA_050014655.1). Lineage (GTDB taxonomy): Bacteria > Acidobacteriota > Terriglobia > Terriglobales > Acidobacteriaceae > Telmatobacter. Next base: position 2,871 of record JBEKCX010000788.1, read on the forward strand.
GTTCTCAAACTGTCGACATACACCCTAAAGCTGCCTGTGGCCTTGCTTGTCGTAGAGCTGTCATAGATCATGCCAACTTCTTTGCGGACATAGTCTGCGGTGAAGCTGATATCGTCAATCTGCTGGAAGATCTTTACGCACATTTTGCTGCATCCCGAAACCTTGAATTTTTTGTTGCTCTCCCTG
>JBEKCX010000789.1:0-3048 GCA_050014655.1 Occallatibacter sp.
CGGTAATGGCTTGATCCAATTTCAGATAGTCCCGGGCCACGCGGTCAACGTCCGCAACGGTGACACGCCGAATGGCATCCACGTCTTCACCGGGCGATTGCCGGCCTTCAACGGCTACCGCTTGCGACCATTCCATGGCGAGGCCGGACACGGAGTTTCTCTGAAGTTCGGCACTAACAATTTCACGGCGTTTGGCGGCTTCGACCAGATCCGCCAGCATTCCGTTGGTGGTTCCGGCCCGCAGAATGCCGCGCACTTCCTCCAATAGGTTGGTGGCATTGGCACCCGCCGGAAAACCGGCGGAGGCGTAGCCCAAGCCGGCCTTCGGAAGGCTGTCATAAGAGAAAGAAGCAAACAAGGCCTTGCCCGCCGGCACCAAGGCGTAGAATTTGCCGCGCTCGCTGCTCAAGACGTCCGCCAGAATTTGCGCCGCGGCGTAATCCGGACTGTCGGATCCCGGAAACCGGAACGCGACCACGTCCATTCCGTACGGCAGATCGGTTTCGATCTTCAGCGTCGTGGCTTTTACCGGCTGAAAGTTAAATTCCGACCGAGCGGGCAGCTTTCCGGCGGGGATGCCGCCAAAAAGTCTTTGGACCTGCTCCAGGACCGGGGCTGGTTGCACGTTGCCGACGATGATCAATATCGCATTGTTGGGCGCATACCAAGTCTGGTGGAATTGCCGGAGCATGGCGTCCGTGGTTTTGTCGAAGGAAGGACGCGTGCCCAACGCGTCGTGTTCGTAGGGCGTCCCTTGGAACATGACCTGCAAAAGATTCATGTAGAAAACGTACTCCGGGTTGGACAGGTCTTGGGCCACCTCCTGTTCGATGGCGCCCCGCTCTTTCTCCCAGAGGTTTTCATCCGCCGCCAAGCCTTGCATTCGGATGGCTTCGACGCGCAAGGCGATTTCCAGGTCTTCGGCGGGAGCGGTGAAGAAATACTGAGTGACAGCCTGCTGGGTGTCCGCATCAAAGTCGCCACCCAGGCCGGCTGTCACCTGGGCCAATTGGTCAGCCGACAACCCCGGACTGCCGCGAAACATCATGTGCTCCGTGGCATGAGCCATGCCGGGAAAATCTGCCGGAGCTTCGTCGGAGCCTGCGCGATAGTTGACCACCGTTGTCACCACCGGCGCGAGGGGGTCTTGCACGATGATAACCTTCAGTCCATTCGTCAGCGTGGCGCGGGATACGTCAGGTTCCCGCCCGATCTCCCGATCAGCGGCGTGGGTGCCTGCGGCCGCGCCAATCAACGCGCCCTCGACAGCGTGGCTGGCGTTGCCGATTGGAGCCCCGCTGGCCGCGCCGAAGGCTCCGCCGGTGGAGGCACCCGCGGCGGTGTTGTCCGGCGTGCCGTTGGGGTTGTAACAGCCCGTGAGCGCCGCAGTGGCGAGAGCCGCCGCCAAGGTGAATATGTTTGCCCGCATTCGCTTATTTGCCCTTTTGGAAGGAACGTATGTATTGGACCAACTCCCGGATGTCCAAGTCGGTCAATTCGCCGGCAAAGGACTTCATTTTCATGCGCCCGTCCTTTTGCAACCCCTCCTTGATGTCCTTGAAAGCCTGTTCGTCGGTGAAGGAGGCCTGCACTTTGGGGTCTTGATAGTTGGGTGCGCCCAAGTATCGGCCCGCCGCCGTATCGCCATTGCCCTTGTCCCCATGATAAATGGCGCAGTCCATCGTCCAGTTGACCTTGGAGTTGTCCGGCGGGGCGGCGAGCACCGTGATGGGGAGCATCGCCGCCGCAAGCAGCATCACCTGTTTGATTATCAGGCGCGGAACGGCCATGATTGGCCTGCCGGCCGCCTCGGACACCAGCATTCGTTTTCGATTTGCATTCATAATTGGTTAATTCTACCGCGGACCAGGCGGCCCTGCTAGCCGGCGGCCTCCTGAATAATTCTCCTCCAAATGCTGATACCCGCTTCAAGTAAAGCCTGGATCCCTGTCCGGCGGACGGCGTGTTGGATCAGCGCCGGCTCAGTGTTGATTTGGACCTTCTCGCGAGTGTGGAGGCGCCGGGATCGAGATTAGCGCGGATCGGCAATCGCGCCGAGGAACAAGACAAGCCCGGTCCGCCTTTCCCGGATGACCATAAAAAATGGTCTGTCCACCACGAAATGAAACGGGGGCGGCTCCATGCGGACCGCCATTGAGCGGACGCCAATGGACGTCACCGCCGCCGCCTCGGTCCCTTGTTCGTTGACGGCGACATAGGTTTTCTGTTTGACAAAGCCTATTAACAACGGTTCCTCCGAAATCCCGCGGAAATCCGCGCGGGCGGTGAAGGCCAGCGGCATGCCCATCGAGGGCAGGACACCGGTGAGGTCATAGTCGTTTTCCAGTTTGAAACGGGGCAGCTCCACTGTGCCTTCGCGCGTACGCATCCGAGGGATGGCGGCCTCGAAGTCCGCCTCGGTAAACCCTTTCAGGAATTCATCCAATCCGCCCTTGGGCAGAAAAACAAACATGCTGACGTCCCCGCCGGCGTAGGGAAGTTCCACCGCCAGGAAGTTGGTCTCTTCGCAATAGCCGAAGTGGTCCTCACGGCTCATGCGCGGATGCTGCACGATTTGGCCGTTGCCCAGCGTGAAGGGCAAATCGTGAGTGAGGTTGGTGTCGAAGGGCGCCAGCCAGTCGCCTTTGAAGTAAATCGCGTCGAGTAGGATTAAGCGGAGCCTCGGGTCCAGGGGCGGCTGGAGGATGGCCGGGATCTTTTCGTGTGTGCGCGCGCTGACCCAGTCATTGATCTTCTTGACGGTGGCTGGGTCCTGGAAATTGCCCGAGGCCACATCGGCATCGTAATCGCGCCGGTTGACGGAGATGAAATCCGGTTTGATGGAGGCCTTTTGGTCTATCCATAGTGCATTGGCGATTTCCAATTTGATTTTCGGGTCAAGTTTCAGCAAGTGGTCAAGCAGCGCCTTGTTGGTTTCGTTCCACTGCGCCGGCGGAATGTCTCCGGCTTGGAGCGTGGCCATGATTTGGCGCAAAGTTTCCCCTTGCGCGCCGTTTTGCAACATGGACAATGCAAAAGCCAATCCGG
>JBEKCX010000790.1:0-3033 GCA_050014655.1 Occallatibacter sp.
GCTCAGGCGATGGGCTCCTACAACGGGCTGGTGGACATGAATGGACACCCGGAGGTCGGCGGCAAGACCGTCCTCTACATCATCGACGGCCTGTACGCGACGCAGCACAACGAGTTCCGCCTGACCCCGGTCTGCAAGTGGTCGAGCGCGCCCTTCAACGGGAACTGGACTTCAAGCCTGTTTGCCTCGCAGGACGGCGTGGCCATCGACTCGGTTGCGCTGGACTTTCTGAGTAGCGAGCCGTCGCTGAAGACCATCGTCACCGGCGCGGTGGACAACTACCTGCACGAGATGGCGCTGGCCAACCAGCCGCCCTCCAAGACTGTCTACGACCCGGCAAAGACCGGAAAAGCGCTGGCCAGCATGGGCGTCCACGAGCACTGGAACAACGCCGCGGAGAAGAAGTACAGCCGCAACCTCGGCAAAGGCGCCGGAATCGAACTGGTCAGCGTGAAGCTGGCGTAGGGGACGATTCGAATCTAGGGAATCTCTGAAAAAGTCCCCGTTTTGAAAGGGCGGGACTTTAGTCCCGCCGCAAGCGGTCGATTCCCAATGCGGCTTTAGCCGCCGAGGGAATCTCGAACACTTGTGCAGCCCTTCCCTGGGTGACGATTCAAATAGCGCGCGGCTGGCCCAGTGTGATATCATATCCGTATATCAAGGAGGAGCGGATGCGGACACTGGTGGATTTGCCGGAGGGTGACCTGAAGCAGCTGAATGAACTGAGCCGCGCGCGCAAGACCTCGCGAACGCAGTTGATCCGGCTGGCGGTGACGGGATTCCTTACCCAGAACCGGCCGGGGGTGGAGGACTCGTCTGGGTTATGGAAGGACCGCGGCGTCGATGGCCTGGCGTACCAGGACCGGATGCGCGGCGAGTGGGAGCGGTGAGCGACTTAGCAACCCTGAGCGACTTATTCGACACCAACATCCTGATCGACCACCTGAACGGTGTGGGACAGGCGACGCGAGAGCTGAAGCGAAGCTCGGACCCGGCAATCAGCGTGATCACGTGGATCGAGGTGCTGACCGGGGCGGCGACGCCGGAGGAGGAGGCGGTGCTGCGGGCCTTCCTTGCAAACTTTGACTGCCTGCCGGTGACACCCGCCGTGGCCGAGCGAGCGGCGGCAAATCGGCGACAGAGGAAGATCAAGCTGCCGGACGCGATCATTCTAGCGACGGCGGAGACGGCAGGGCGGCAGCTGGTGACGCGAAATGTGAAGGATTTTCCGGCGGGTATGAGCGGGGTGCGGGTGCCGTACAGGATTTAGAGATCGCGGCTGAGGGGTAGATTGGGGTGGGTTTGAGGAGTGCGGTTCGCGCGGGGCGCCTGCCCACTCATCGCATGAAACAAATGCACGATGAATGGGGCACCCCGGCGCGGAGCGCCTGCCCACTCATCCTGCCCAGCCAGCCCGTTTAGGTAGACTGAAGTCAGTGCTCATCTATGAAGGATCGGAGCGAGAATGAGGCCGCGTTTCTTTTCCAAAATTGCCGCGTCAGCACCTTTCACTTTGGCCTTGAACGACGGAATGACGCCGAACCAGATCAAACGGGATATCATTTCGCTACTCGAACCCTATGTAAAGGACAAGTCGTTCCTATCCGAACGAGCGATAGATCTTTTCTCAGTGGAGGCCGTAAGCATTGGAAGGCTGTTATCCAGGGCAGAGTGGAAATCGCTGTTTGATTTTGCATTCGCATTGCGGCACGAAGCACTGGTAACGAATAAGACGAGGGCGACCGAAGTTATGGCAAGCTTTCAGGTCCCTATTCAGGAAACTCAAGGCAAGTTCGCACTGCAAGTCACATTCGAGCAAGACAAGGAGAAACTTAATATAGAAGAATATGCCTTTGAGTTGTTCCGCAATATCGGAGCACTAATAGAGTCCACAGTACAACCATTTCTGAAGGAATTTTACTGTCTTGCCCAAGTGTGCAAAGGGTTTTCAACCAGCCCGGCTACAGTCATAGTAGACGATTTCGGAAACATCGTGGCTGAGTTGGAGAAGTTGATCTCTCTTCCAGACCTAGTTGCACCTAGCCCATGGCACCTTCGACTCAATCAGTGGCGCAATATCGCCCAACATCATAAGTATAAGGTCGAGGGCGACATAATCATTGCAGAATACGGGAAGTCTCCTGCAGCAAAGAATATCCGACTAACCAGAAATGAGCTAACGGCTGTCGCTATCGAAGTAAATGCTCGCTTAGGAATTCTAAAGAGTTCCAGATTCCTTACTGTGGTCAACAATATCGATCATCTTCGACCGTTCCTCGCAACGATTGAAGATGACGTTTCGGCCATTTGCTTGAATCTAGCTTCGGGTTTTGTTACTCAGGGCTTCAGGGTTACCGGAATCGATTATGCTGAAGACCCCGTTACCGTTCGCTTAATTGACGACGCTCCTCATGCAGGACCTAAGCGATATATCCACTGCTCCCAGTTCTTACTACCAATCGCAACTCACTTTCCCGGCAGGGCTGTGGAGGTCCAGCTTCGAACTTCGGATGATAGACCGCAATGGGTATTCAGACTAGAAGCAGAGCGGCTTATGCGTATTGTGTCGGCCAAGGAGCCTGACCTTGCGCTTGCTGAGACTATCGATTGGAAAAATGTTGTGAAGATTGCCAAAGAGAACGGCGTGGAATCTTTTTAGCAATGCATCTAGTGCTTGTTTGTTTACATACCCGCTTACGGGTAGATGCGGTTGAGGGTGCGGGGGAAGGGGATGGTTTCGCGGACGTGGTCGAGGCCGCAGATCCAGGCGACGGCGCGTTCGATGCCCATGCCGAAGCCGGAGTGGGGGACGGAGCCGTACTTGCGTAGATCTAGGTACCAGGCGAAAGCCGCCTCCGGCAAGTGGTGCTCTAAAATGCGGGCGCGGAGGAGGTCGTAGCTGTCGACGCGCTGCGAGCCGCCGATGATCTCGCCGTAGCCCTCGGGCGCGAGGACGTCGACGCAGAGGGCCTTGGTGGGGTCGGCCGGGTCGGGCTGCATGTAGAAGGCCTTGGAGGCGGCGGGGTAGCGGTG
>JBEKCX010000791.1:0-3028 GCA_050014655.1 Occallatibacter sp.
CGGCCAAACTATCTTCGACAACATTTGCTCTGGTCTATACCGTTCGACTGGTGGATAGTGAATCACAAGGAATGAGAGACTCCGGTGGAACATACCGGAGTCTCTCAGAACTGGTAAAAGGAAGGAAAAATGCAAAACGTAATAATTACACCGGCTTTAAGAAAAGGAGAAACCTACCGTAAGAAACTGACTATTCCCGACGACATCAACGGTGTGAGATTATCCGCATTGAGTAAAGATGCCAAGCGGCGATATTACCTGAATTATGCCGCCATTATTCTCTTTTCATTCCTGTTAATATTTTTAGGCTTTGCGTTCGGCCGCAGGTAGAGGGAAATGAAACAGCACATCGTTAAAATATTGGCGATAGTATTATTCGTGGGTATTATTGCTTTCCCCGCGGCGAATGTATTAGCTACTTCGCCGCCATCCTATCAAAACGTGGAAGGCGACTATCGCGGGAAAGTTGGCATCGCGGTTTACAATCTCGATAACACGGTAGCATACTTTGATAGATATTTAGATATCACCATCACCACGCAAAGCAGTGACACGATTTCAGCCGCTATGATTACCCTGGGATTGACAGCCGTAGACGCCCACCCTATTCAAATAAGCGCCACCGGATTTGTTGGCAGTGGTAACATTCCACGGTTTACCCTGATGGGCCTGGAAGGCACCGGCGGCGATACCGTCATGGCCATTGGTAAAATGTATCCTAACCGCGCTAAGACAGCGCCTATAAGGATTCAGGGCGTTATTTACGGCATTGCACCGTCCACCGGCACTGGCATTAATGATATGAAATTCTCTGGCAGTTTTACATTATCAATAAATACTTCGCCGTAGGAGCAAACTATGGACAGCGAGCATCTTTCTCCAAAAGAGCTACAAGTTCTTGAGTTGTTAGCGCAAGGTAAATCAAATAAGGAAATTGCGCCGATTCTTAACCAATCTGAGCAAACGGCGAAGAACCATGTATCAAGCATCATGTTTAAATTACATGCTGGCAATAGAACCGAGGCCGTACTTATTGGAGTTACCAAAGGATTGCTGAATAAGGATATTTATCAGCATGAAGTACAAGCAAAGATAGAAGAAGAACTAACCAATGTAGTTGAAGGAAGATTGCGCGGGTATATTAATAGCATCGCCCAAGGTATGTCTATCAATATTCTTAATCCGGTTACCGTTGAGTCTAAAGTTTTAGATACAAAATATGGTGACGAATTAGGGTTTGGTAACAGACGTAAATACAGCTTTACAACTTGTCCCCAATGCGGTATTCCTCGATGGATACAAACAAGATTTGTTTCAAAAAATTCAGTCTGCTATTCCTGTGTCCGGCAAAGGAGAATGAAGAAAGTAGTAACATCTCCGACAACGGTTGTAGAGCGTAAGAATTTTGGTGAACCAAAGATTTTACAGATAAAAGTTGGCAAGGACATCGGAAGGCCAAAAACGCCTTATCAAAAATTTGCGCAGGTTGTTTGCCCAGTATGCAAGAACGCCCGCTGGATACCAATTCAATATGCAAAGAGAAATGGAATATGCAAGAGTTGCACTCTTTATCATGGAGGATTAAGAGGAACCCATGAGGAAGAAATCAAGAATAGAACAAAAAGAGCGTTCCCTTATGATATGAGAAAATCTGTTTTAAGAAGATTAGCAAAAGCTGAAGCTAAAGTTACTGAATTAAAACTCACGTTATTGAAGTTGGACAATAAGGAAGAAAGTAACAATAAGGTTTCCGAATTCGCAGGAAAGACAGGGAATGAAGACTAAAATAATCCTGGCGGTTTTAGTGCCTTTCGTTTTAACTCTCGCTCCTTTCATGGTCAGTGCGGATTCGTTGACTGACGTATCAGTTAGTCCCGCGTCTGAAACGGTTACAGAAGGCCAAACATTTACGGTGAACATAGTCATCGTTCCATCTACGGCAATTGCAGGCGCACAAGCTAACTTAAACTTTAACCCCTCATTGGTCAACGCAACCGGTGTAGAAGATGGGAATTTATTCACCCAAACAGGACATTCGGATTATTTTTTCACCGGCACTACTAACAATATGTCTGGTGAAATTTCAAATATTGCCTGCGATATTTTAGGAGCATATTCTGATTCCGAATCCGGAATATTCGCGACCATTTCATTCATAGCAATTGCTAACGGAACTGTAAATTTTACTCTATCCAATGTTATGGTTGGTAACCAGGCTGCACAACAAATCCCCATTACCATCATTGATGCTAATGGAACGATCCTCCCCCCAACTTACATTAATTTAGCAGGTAATTATTACGGGACCTTAACCGTTCGAGCATACAATCTTGACGGCACTTTCAAAACTAACTATCATTACGTGGCTGTCTCGATAACCAGCCAAAATAACAATTTGATACCAGCGGCCGTTTTATCTTTACGGTTAACAAATACTGATCCTTCACCGATAGTAATAAACATTACTGGATTGGATGGTCCGGGGCAGCGCCCTCGGCTTTGTTTAAGCGGCGCTAATACCGATACTGGGAATGCAGTATTAATTGACGCATCGGTACGCCTCAACAAGAACCACTTGCCTCATTCAATTACCGGAACTATTGCCGGTGTTATCCCTTCGACAGGACCGACCGTCCAGGATGCCAATTATTCAGTGACTTTTAATTTGTTATGGCATTCATTAACGCCGTAAGAGGTTTTAATGTTAGATTTTTTGCTAAAATCCAACCCGGACAAAGAAATTGAGAAGTTGACCCCTCAAAATTGTCCTGAACAGATGAAGGAACAAAAAATTATCTCACTATCGGCTGTTGTTTCTCCTGAGGTATCCGAGGGGCTTTTCTTAACGGCCAAATAGTTTCTTGAATCGTAATTTGACATATAATTTGACGTTTCGAACAGGAGTGTATGGGCTAACAGATGTGGCTAATTCAAGGCTAAAACAATCTGATCCTGAAGGGCAGAAATGAAAGTAGCTCTCTATGCCAGAACATCAACAAGGGATAAAGGACAAAATCCCGAAATGCAA